>CAYUQA010000001.1:0-18474 GCA_964446135.1 uncultured Candidatus Saccharibacteria bacterium
GATAACACCGGTGGCTGAACTGTTGCCAAAAGTGAATTGACCATAGGTGGTGATGGTGCCACTGATACTGGCTGTTCCCCCAACTTCAAGCGTCGTGTCAATCAATCGACCGGCATTGATACCAACCTTCGAGGCAGAGGCATAGCCACCGACTTCAAGATTAGATGAGATGGAGGCGCTGTTAAAAATTAAAGTGCCAGCAGTTAGGGTACCGGAGATAGATGCATTGCCGCCGACTTCCAAAGCAGTGTCTGTTGTGCCTCCGGCATTAATACCGAGTCTACTGGAGATACTAGCAGTACCGGCAACTGCAAATGATCTGCTTGAAATATATACCGGCTGGTTAAAGCTAAAACGCTTATTAGTAGAATCCCACTTTAATATTGCGTCAACTGCTTGCGATGTGGATGTCGTTACCGAGCCACGATCAAAGCGAACATAAGCATCTTCAGTATCAGTACTTGAGTTATCACTATTAATAACAAACGATTGACTGGTAGTACCGAATATATTGGCACCTGATGATGCTGTAAAATTAGTGACTGTGAGGTTTGTAAAATTAGCAGTTTTTCCATAAATATTATTCCAACGTCGCGCAGAGCTGCCAAGATTAAAGGATCCGGAAGGTACAAGATCAGATAAAACATCAGAAATCTTGAGAGCGCCGGCACTCAAAGTGCCGTTGCTATTAATATTACCTTTATCATCAACGGAAAAATATTTTGAAAATACAGTAAATAAATGTTTATCTTGAGTTCGTGTCGAACCAAACGATGCGTCGCCAGATACTCCGATAGAAGTGAAGCCGGCTTCTCCGCCAAAGATACCGTTATTGAAAAAGGCAACGCGATTGGTCGAGTTACCGTTAGCGACTACAAAATCAAGTGTATAGTCTTTTGGCTGTGTACCCTGTAAAAATTCGGCGTTGAGATTATTGACAAGGTTTTTGTTGTTTATCTCAATCGTACCGGTAGTGAGTTGCAGATTGCCATTCTGAAGAGTGACATTACCGCTATCTAGTTGCAGTGAGCCGCCTGATAGTCTTACGTTCTTACTAAAGACAGCATCAGAAAAGACACCTAAGCTACCGTAGACATTCAATGAGCCTAGTAGTTTGGTTGCGCCTTTGACCAGGAGGGTCTTACCTACTTCGACATTACCCTCCAGCTTTACATCTTCTTCTGTTACATTGCCGTTCTTGGTTACAAACGCTAGGGTGAAGTCTTTTGAGGCTAGGCCTTCTAGATATTCTGCATTGAGATTCTCGACTAATGTCGTTGAATCGACCACCAATGGCGCCACACCATCCGGCGCGAATGACTTAAACTGGCCTTGAGTCTCGATATGACCCGAGATTGCTATGTTACCAGCTTTATCTAGTACTAAAACTTCATTTGCATGCGTACCGGCAAAATGACCCTGTATTTTATCGGCATTCTTAAAAAGATTACTAACGTTTTGTACTGCTTCATCAACCTTACCGAAGCTAAAACCACCAACAAACATAAATAGAAATACAACAGCACTAATTAAAACCAGTAGTATCCTAGTCGGTGTCCTAAAAATAGTGTTCGATATGGCATTGAAACGTTGAAAACGATATAAGCCAGAGTTGGAACTAATGGCATAGTATTCTTCTTTTTTGGGATCTTGCGGTACGACTTGAGTCACAGGAGCGGCTGGCGGTTTTTGATTTATTTCATTGAGATTTTTTGATATTTCATGTAGTGAATTAGAAATATTTTCCGGTACTGAAACTGCAATCTTACCACTCTGAATCCGATACGCCGGTGGATTAATATTTTCGGTGGTTTTCTGTGTGTTATTCGGTTGTGTGGCCGCAGGTATATTATTCTGATTTTGCTCAATTCTATTGAGTTTTTCAAAAATATCAACTAACGCTGATGGCTGTTGTAAATCAGTAGCGCCAGCTACTGCCAAAACTGTTTTGAGTGATTGTGGTTTATCAGCCAGAAAAGTGCTTATTTTACCACGATATGAAGTATTTAATTGATCTTTGGGAATCACGATAGACATCCCCTGTTCTGAGAGATAATAACGTATCGCTGAACGACTAGTATGCCAATTACGGCCAATTTTTTTAGCAAAAATTTTATTCTTACGGGCAAGTAAACTCAGATATTCTTGAGAATAGGGTGAATCTTGAGCCGCATCGCTCAAAAGTATTAGTTCTTCATCTGGATTTGGTATGTATGGCATTTTGCTTATATCCGATACCTTATCGGATATCGATCTGACTTTATTTTATAGTTAAATTATACAATGCCATTCCTTAAAACTGTTGATAATCCGATATTTTTTCGAATCATGATAAGCATTATGTCAAATTAACCTTGTCTAATGTTCTCGCTACTCTCAAATTATGGAAACAAGACTATATATCTATGCAAACTATTCATAATATAAATAAACATATATAAAGATTGTGATATAAATTATTATAAAAATACATAAATAATTTCCAATTTGTGTATTAATGTTTTGCAAAAAATAAAAAAAGCATATAATAAAATCATATGCCTAAAAAGTTCCTAACCGTAAACGAAGTTGCTCGTATTTTGGGTGTGACACCCTTGACAATACGCAACTGGGATAAAAAAGGTGCCCTAGTCGCCTATCGTAACCCGATTAACAACTACAGAATGTACCGTATCGAAGACATCGAAGTCCTCATGCGCAAGATTGATCAAAGCAAAGGCAAAACCAGTAAACTAAAAATGGACGTGTTCTAGATTTGCTATTAAATTGTTTCTTTGATAGATTAAGCCAAAGAAAATAAAAAAGGAGATCTTTAAAATGGTAAGTAACCGCGCTGGATCTAGCGATAGCAAAAGAAGAACTTCACCTTCACTGGTATTAAAAAAATCTGAGACTACTAAACCAGGGTTAGCTCCAGATAAAAAAGTCAGGGATGCGCCAAACTGCCTAGTTCTTCAGGAGGGCTCAAAAGATGCGCTTAGAAAATGCGTCCGAGAGATAGCCGATCAATCATGTCTTAAAAATAGCTTGCCGGATGATATGGAGAAAAAACTTCAGGAGCTTATAAATTCCGTCAGTCCCAACATTCCGAATATCAAGAAGCAAGATATCACCGATCAGATCTGCGATAGATTTATGACAGATATTGAAAACCTACGATTAGAGAATATTAATAAAACTAACACCCTATTCGTCGTTGGACTTATCAATATCATGATCGAGTTCGCAGAAGCTCTAGGTCTAAAACGCAAAGATGTATTGACCGAGCTGGGATCTAAATAATGAGTACATCGTCGGCCAATTAAAATAGGACTAGGAGGAAATTTAAATCCCCCTAGTCCTTTATATTTTGGCACAATCATACAAAGCATATCGGCGCCACTACCGTCTTGCCCCTCTTCTTATCGATCAAGAAGAATGCTTGTTTTGGTTTCTCATACTCCGCCTTAATCGCAATAGCATAGGCGTTATATCCTATCATTGACCCATTGGCGATAAAATTACCGCCATCCCGAAATTGATGAAAATGACCGAATATATCTAAGTCGACATTTTTAGCTTTGTTCCATTGAGCAATAGCTTTATTGGTAGGTATATAGATACCGCCCACTCCGCCGCCATACTTGATGCTGTGTCCATGATGAATACGGATCTCTGTATCAAATATCGTCAGGTAACTAAGATAACCCTCACTAATCATGAACTTCACGCGTGTTTGATCCCGGAAATGATCTGCCAGGTTCTGATACATATACCATTCGAGTGAGTGGCCTTGCTCGTTAGAAATATGCACCTTTTTAGTTGTACGGGCATGGTTCCCGGAGTGACATGGTATGATAAGATCATAATCGCTGTTATCGAGTATAAACTGTATGCCCGATACGATTAGTCTTTGTGCAAACCAAATAGCATTCATAGGAAGAAGCTCATTTATCTCTGCAAGTTCGTCGTGAATGTTGTTGGAGAAAAAATCGCCCAATAAGGCAAGGACTACTGTTTTGATCTTAATGTCTTGGTTCATAATTGTAGCTAATCGCAAACCATTCTGAAAAAACATTTCAGCTCGCTTAGCAGCTATCTCGGGCGTATATTCATTAAGATAATTAACTTTTTTGGGATCTACCACCTCCTCAACGTGCCAATCCGAGGCGATCATACATGCAACTGCCTCTGATTCTCCGGAAGAAGTTTTTGGCTTGATCTTGAAAACATCAATCGGCGTGTCTCGGACGACTTGTATCAAATCAATCCTCTTCTCAGCGGTATCGAGAGCCTTAATGGCGGTTTTGAGTTTTGCTTTTACTGCCACATTCTCAGCTCTCAACTTGCCGATATCACGTTCGTGCTTAAACTTTAGATCATCCATGACCTCTTCTGGACTATCCTCTGGTGTCTGCGCTTGGACATCTGTGACTTCAGTCTTAATTTCTTTATCCACGGACTTCTTTGGCTTAGCTTTCTTAGCTGATTTCGAAGTCGAAGATCTAGAAATATTTTTTTTAGCTGAGACTCTAGCTTTCAGTTTGGTATTTTTATCTACTGGTTGAGCATCGTCTGACAGCTTAAAAAAACCGTCCAGTTTTGACCTTAAATCAGTCATAGTCACCTCTTATCAAGAAAGTTTTCAAGGTTCTGACCTTGCCATGCAGTTTGATTAACCGCACAAAAAAATCCCGCTTATTGACGGGACTTATTTGTATGGTCACTACTGGGTATAATGAACACACCGCGACATCCAGAATAGTTGATGTAGTTTGGCGCACTCATTAATATTACGATAACACAATCAACATAAAGAAAATGTTGATAAAAATAAAAGTGGCATGATTATGCCACTTTATCTGACTTAAATTCCTCATATATAGAGTGCCTTTATAATTCTATCTTTATATCCTAAGGCAGAAAGTGCGACATCAAAATCATCTTTAACCATCCTACCTGAATCATATAATATATTGAGCTTTGTAACGTCAACAAAATCTAAATCCTGACCCTCGCCGCCATTTTTTTGATTTGTTCTTAATATCTCAACCGATTATAAGACTGGAATGATAAAAAAATCTTTTCGAGCATAGCGACCGTCGGCCTCTTCGGAAAAATAGCGACCAAAATGGAATATCCGATTTGGTTTTATATAAATCTCTTCCCAAATCTCGCGCAGGGCCGTCTCAAAAGGCGTTTCAAAACGGTTCTCATTTTCAAGCCGTTCACGGTGGCCACCAAAGAACGCCCACATATTTGGTTTTATCTTTGGGTGTGCGTCTCTAAGTTGTAAAAGCAATAAACCTTGTTTGTTAAATGGCAATAAAAGCGAGATAAATCTTGTAATCTGGATAAAAGCTCCTTGCAAAAGCTATATCATAGGACGGAAATAATTAAAAAAGGGTTTTAAAAAGCGGGGGCACTAGGATTCGAACCTAGAACTTCTCTTTTGGAGAGAGACGTTTTGCCATTGCTACTACGCCCCCTTGTCTAAATATGCCTTTGCTAAAGCGATAATTTGCCCTGACAAACTATTATCATAATATCGCAAGGACATACAACCAGGATAGTTTTCTCTCAATCTTTTACCAGTATTTGGCTTTAACCAGTGTTTTTTAAATTGGGTAAGTTTCAAATTAAGGACTTGAGCCCAGAATTTCTTTTGTTTTTCGGGTATGTGGTAATCATGGAGGTGCAACAGACATTTGAATTTCTCTCGTTTTGCGTCAAAATGTTTTACCAGCAAATCAATAAAGAGTTTAACAAGATTAGGGTCAGAATTTGTAAAAACAATGCCGTATTTTTCGTCTTTTATACCCTCACACCAATACAGCATAACACAAAGAAGCATTTCAGCATCCTTTGAAATATCTAATTGTCCAATTCTTAATTTAGCATCAAAATTATATTTTTGACTTTTCTCTTTAGATTTTTGCTTTTTAATTTCAGCAGACCGGTATCTACCTTGCTGTATCCTCGAAATTAGTCTTTGTTTTGCAATATCAGAAATTGAAACTTTTCGAACCCATAAAGAAGCACTACTCTTTGACACCTTAAGCAAATCGCTAATTTCTTTTATACTATATCCTTGCTTACGCATCAAAATAGATTTTTCTTTTAAGAGAGTTTTCATAAAACCAAGACCTATAGTTATATTACCATAGGTCTTGGTTCAAAAATAGATCAACAGCGCTATTTTTTGGATTCCTTGTGGCTAGTCCGCTTTTGACAGAATTTACAATATTTCGACAATGTGATTGCTCGGGTTACTAATTTCTTGTTTTTGGTCGAAAAGTAGTTCAAACGCTTGCAAGCGCTACATCGTAATTTGATAAGTTGGTCTTGTGACATAGATTACAATAATACTATATTTAATTACGAAAATCAAATTCTGGAGCCGAAGGTGGGAATTGAACCCACGACCTACTCCTTACCATGGAGTTGCTCTGCCGCTGAGCTACTTCGGCCCTATAAACTTAGAAAATTATTACATATTTTCTATCGTTTTACAAATTATATTACGCAGTTTTTTGTTGTTATAATACAAGGTCAAAACTCCGTAATTGCGCTTATTAATTTTATTTACTGAAGACTCTTTGACCGATATAGATGGTTTCTGAAATTGCTCTGGACCTATCTTAAATTCTTTTAATGTCTGTATCCAGAAGTTAAGAGTCCCCTCAACTTCTTTATCAGTGTTAATCTGCAAACCAAAACGTAATTTTTTGGCATCAACATAGAAAGAACCAGTCAAGAATCTAATAAAAATAGTTATCAAGCTGGGATCAGTACTACTGATTCGAATAGAGGATTTGTTTGCTAGACTCCCCTGACCCCAATACAAACCCAAACCTATCCCAAGCCATAAAAAATCTTTATCATTTTCTGGTTTTTTAACCTTAAATGGATTGCCTTTTGGGTTATGTTTTAAATACAAAGCTTCGGAGATCGATCTTTTAGCGACATCATATTCTTTTAGCCAATAATTAATCTTATTTTGCGAGCAATCGAATTTCTTGGCTATTGCCGCAACCGAAAGCTTTTTCTCTATATATAGATATTCGAGTACAGGTTTTTTAATCACCATAATAGTAAACTAATTACTATATCAATAGTTATTATACTAAAAACAAAAAAGTCAGCAAAGACTTTTCTGTTTATTGGCTCCGAGCGTGCAAATCACTCAATTCAACAAGCTAAAAATACAAAGAGTGCCGCAGGGCACTCTTTGTATTTGATGTGGGTGGTGAGGGATTTGTCTTCAGTCTCCTTCTTCGCCGCCGCTCGTCGGAGCTTCAGACCCAGCTCTCGCCGTATCGCCTACTGACGATACATTGGCTCCGAGCGTGCAAATCAATCACTTCAACAAGCTACAAATACAAAGAGTGCCGCAGGGCACTCTTTGTATTTTATGTGGGTGGTGAGGGATTTGCACCCCCGTAGGCCTAAGGCCGCCTGATTTCACTTATCTAATATTTTCATATTAGCGTGGACTATATCTTATCCGTACCGCGAAAGGTTTAGGATCTCTGGTATCTAGTCTCTACGGCGCTCCTCGATAAAAATCAAGGTTCCCACGATATTACCATGCTTATAAAAGCGAAGGTTTCATCGTTATCCCAGAGAGTTTCAATCTATCTTTCGATAAAAAGCTGCCTTTTGACAGTCAGGTGCGTTTGACTACTCCGCCAACCACCCATTTAAACTATTTTAAACTGTTCATACTCATTACTCTCTACAGTCAACTCACTTCTACATCTAACATCTTTCCAAGGTATTGCATACTTCTGCCCTTTTTCTGTGTAGATAAATAGAATGTCAAAATCGTCATCTTTATATTTTTTGGCATATTGATACGACTGATTGCCACCGGTTACCCGCAATCCTACCAAACAACGATTTTTTCTTTCCGAAAAACCTGCAAACTTTACCTGAACTCTATGAATTTTGCCATCTCTCTCTGTAATAAAGTCATAACATCGTTTATCACCTATTGGCAAGCAAACTTCAAAACCATTGCTTAAATAGTGACTAATGGCATGCCCGACTGCGATATCTCCTCGCTCCTTACTATTCATATTTTCTATTTTAGCAGTGTACAGTACAGGCGTCAAAATCGGAGCCGACCCCGAGACTTGAACTCGGAACCTTCGCTTTACAAAAGCGTTGCTCTGCCATTGAGCTAGGTCGGCCTTTTATTCAAGGAAAAATTAAATTAAAATTCTTATCGCTAGGAAATTTTTTTAAGTATGACCAGAAGACGATCTAATCTTTTCTTAATAGTAACATTGTCGGGTCTTAAAACAAGAGCTTGTTTATAGGATTCGGATGCGTCCTCGAACTCACCTGTATGCATATATATATCCCCTAATCTGATATATAGATCTGGGTCTCTTGGATTCCTAGCGATAGCCATAATTAAAACCTGCTCCTCTTCGTGTAAACGTTTTTGTTCTTCTTGAGCATGCTTATGCCTATAAATAACCGCTTCTTGCTCTGGATTACCATCTTGATATTTCGATATCTCATCTTGCTGTCTTTTTTTGGTAGTCCGAATCTTATTGATCCAACTACTCATAGCGCTATCTATACGCAAAGCGAAGATGCGCAATTTGCGTAAAGATCGCTCGAATTCATGTAATAAATGTACAAACTGCTCACGTATATTAATATCTTTAGTAAAAGCAAAAAAGCCGCTAAAGAATGAGCGCCAAAAGGAATTATGTTCTATGGTTCCATTTTCAACCACGTCATATACACTGTAGTCTCCACTGACTTCCTTATTCACATTCGGTCGCAGTTTTTTGAGATATACGAACTTTCTAGAAACAATATAAATAACCGCGATAACTGAGGCTAGAAAAAACAATAATGGAGTTAAGAAAAACATACTATATCTGGAAGCGAACAAAGGCGCCTAGCTGTATGTTCTCTCCTAGTTTACCAACTGCTTGATGAATCAACTCCTGAACAGTGATAGCTGGATCCCGAACAAATGGCTGTGTCAAAAGTTCATTTTCGTCAGCTGGATTCATCGCGGCCACATGCATGGCGATATCATGGGCAAGCTGGAGAAACTCCGGATTGCGGGCGACAAAATCAGTCTCGCATAAGATCTCGGCCATTGCGGCTATTTTTTTGTTGCTATGAAGATAACAATCTATGACACCTTCGCCTGTAGATCTACCCGACTTTTTCTCGGCGATTGACGCGCCTTTCTGCTTTAGAATCTCAAGTGCTTTCGCTCTATCGCCACCAGCTTCTTCTAAGGCGACACGAATCTGACTAAAGGACATCTGTGTTATCTCACGCAATTCCTTAATAAGATCAATTGAGGACATAATACTATATGGTATTATTTTTTAAATAATTAATAATAAACTCTACTGATTTCTTTGATGTATCATTTGCTGGTATAGCCAGTTTTACCTGCTTGGGATCACTATCTGTATTTACTATAGCGATAGTTTGTACATTGGTCATTTTAGCTTCACGTATAGGTAACTGTCCCTCTTTCAAAGAAGATATAAACAAAATATCTGGGATTTTCTTTAGTGTACGAATGCCATCGAATTTCTTACGCAAAGAATCTATCTCACGCTCTTTCATAACCCCCTCTTTTTTTGTATATTTCTCAAAAGCTCCATCTCTTTTTTCCTGTTCTAAGCTTTCTAGATAGTGCACACGGCTTATGATTGTCTTAAAGTTCGTCAACAGACCACCAAGCCAGCGATTTGAGACATAGGGCATTTTTAATGTCTTTGCTATATCTTCAATAGGTGCGACTGACTGACGTGTAGTAGCCACAAAAAGTATGACCTTATCTTCGGCCAAAGCATTCTTTAAAAATACAGCTGCCTTTTCAAGCTGATCACCTGTTTTGGCAAGATCAAGTATATGTATCTGCTCTTTTGTGCCAAAGATAAAAGGTTTCATATTCGGATGAAATACGGTTTTTTTGCGACCAAAATGCATACCAGCTTTCGCCATCTGTTCAAAATCGATTGTTTCTAATGGTTGGGTCTCTGACATATACAAAGAATGTGATTGAATTATAATACCAAATTGAGCAAATTAGAGCAAGATAAGCAATAAATACATAGACTACCGGGTAAAATTGTGATAGCATATAGCGCAAATCATGGATATTCTACCTCGCTCAATTCCAACATCTTCTGGTGTTTATTTCTTTGCTAGTAAGGGTAAAAAACCACTATACATAGGAAAGGCAACAAACCTACGCCAGCGTTTGCGCTCTTACTTTTCAAGACAGACATCCGAGCGTATTACACAAATGGTACAAGAGTCAGAGAGACTCTCATGGCAAGAAACTGGCTCTGATATCGAAGCTCTGCTTCTTGAATCAAAACTGATAAAACACTACCAGCCAAAGTACAATATTATGCTTCGTGACGATAAGCAATATTTTTATGTTGTCATAGATGAGCATAACGAATTTCCAAAAGTCATAATCACCCACCAGCCAAACAAGACAAACAAAAATAATAAATATGCTTTACAAACTATAATCGGTCCTTTTACCAGCGGCGTCGCATTAAAAACTACACTCCGAGCGTTTCGTAATATATTCCCATACTGTACCTGCACTCGTAACCACGCTCGCGCTTGTCTCAATGGACATATAGGTCGCTGTCTGGGATTTTGTTGTCTAAAAGACACCCCAACAAAAGCACAACAAATGATATATAGGAAAAATATTGCTCATCTTAAAGAATTGCTACGTGGCAGAAAAAGCATGGTCATAAATAAACTACAAAAAAGAATGGCTGAAGAGGCGCAAAAAGGCAATTTCGATATTGCGATTATACTACGTCAAAAGATAGAGAAAATGAACCGGATTTTTTTACATGCTAGTATTATCGCTGACCATGAGAACACGACCAATGATAACAAACAGCTCATGCGATCCCTACAAGATCTAGTTGGAACTGCCAATCATATAGATCAAATAGAGGGCTACGATAGCGCCCATATTCAAGGTGATTTGGCGGCTGGCGCGCTTGTGGTGTTTAAAGATTTTAAGCCAGAGACCGACTCATACCGCAAGTTTAGTCTCCAACAGCACACTTCAGCAGACGATATCTCAATGCTAAAAGAAATTATCAGTCGTAGGATCAAACATCCTGAATGGCCTTATCCGGATCTTATTTTAGTAGATGGTGGTCGCAATCAACTTGAAGCCGCATTATCGATACTCAAAGAAAACAATATAGTGATACCTGTAATTGCCCTAACAAAAGACGACCGACATCGAGCACACAAGGTTATAACTAAAAAAAATGGCAAATTATTCCAACAACCGCTCCAAAAGCTAAAAAGGGACCTGGCTCACCTACTTACCAACATAGATGCTGAAGCTCATAGGTTTGCTATACAATACTATAGGAAAATGCATCGAAAGATTGTACAAACGGCTATTTTATAGTATATTCATTCAAAGCAAATACCATGAATACAATCATAACAATAAGCCAAGTAGTACTCGCCATTATACTCATGATAGGCATTCTTTTACAGCAACGTGGCAGTGGCCTTTCGGGTGTTTTTGGAGGAGAAAGTTCAGGATATTCAACTCGTCGCGGTACCGAAAAATTCATCTTTGCGGTTACCATTATCGCGACCATACTCTTTTTGGGTATCTCTATCGCACGTCTAGTAATCTAACACCAATGTTAGAGACTGGCGTCATGAGATAATTACCCGTGAATGATTTTCATCAAATAGAAGATTTCTTTGCTTCACCCCGTAAAAAACGCAATGAGATGCGCGAAAAGTGGGGTTTTTGGTCTCGCCTGAAAGAGAGATTGCCGTCCAAGGAACAACTACTGTATTTACCCCACGTTCTTTCCTTAAAAGAACGCTACACTATCACCGGATTGATTATCCTGGCTGTTGTTTCTTTTATATTTATACCAGTGAACACTTACAGGCACTACACAAATGTAGCGCCGGGATACGGTGGATCATATATCGAAGGTCTGCTTAGCACACCCTCCAATATCAACCCGCTACTTGCTGGTCAGAATGATGTTGATAGAGACATAAACAAGCTAATCTATGCTGGATTAATGAAATACAACGACAAGGGTGAGCTAGACTATGACTTGGCTGGATCATATACCACATCAAACGACGAACTTACATATACATTTAGAATACGTGATAACGCGCGCTGGCAAGATGGTATACCAGTTACATCTGATGATATTATTTTTACAATATATACCCTACAGAATCCTACTTATAACAGTCCATTACGGGCCCTGTGGCAAGGAGTTGAAGTAAATAAAAAAGATGCAAAAACTGTATCTTTTACTCTGAAAAATAAATACGCTCAGTTTATAAATACCCTAACTCTTGGCATACTACCAAAACATATATGGGAGAACATCAGCCCAGCAGATTTTGGTAAGAGTGAGCTCAATTTAAAACCTATTGGATCGGGACCTTATAAGTTCAACAAAATAAAACGTGATAACGGTGGCACAATCAAATCATATGAGCTACTAGCATCAGACACATATTATGCTGGTCGTCCTTACATCACTACTATAATATTCAAATTTTATCCGACTGAAGAAGATATGATAAAAGCCTACAACGCTGGTGATGTTGAGGGGATCAGCTTGATATCGAGTAACAACTTGGCTTCATTGCGTTTTGTAGGACGACTCAATCTCAATAAAATAAAAGTCCCCCGTTATTTTGCTGTCTTCTATAACCAGTCAAAAAATCAAGCTCTTAGTGATAAAGTAGTCAGACAAGCAATCGCCTATGCCACCGACCGAGACGCCATAATAAAAGACCAACTTCACTCTAGCGCGATACCGGTCACTAATACGCTACTTGATAGCATTCTGGGCTATAAATCGTCTGACAACAGCATCGGTTTTAACTCAGAAAAAGCAAAAACTATACTAGATCAAGGAGGTTGGATCAATAACGGCACCGATGGCATACGTGAAAAAACAACGGCACAAAAAGAAAAGGTTCCTCTTAGGATTGAGATAACCACTTCTAACTGGCCGGAACTAGTCTCAGTCGCAAACTCACTAAAAACACAGTGGTCTAAGGTGGGTATAGAGCTTGTTATCAGATCATTATCTACAACTGAGCTACAACAAGTTACCCGTAACCGTGACTACGAAGCCCTGCTATTCGGTGAGGTTCTCAACACTGATCCTGATCCATTTACCTACTGGCATTCATCACAAAAAAGAGATCCGGGCATTAATTTAGCTCTTTATGACAATCGCCAAGCAGACAAAATCTTGGAAGATGCTCGTCAGACCATAGATAACGTAGCAAGATCAGATAAATATTTTCAGTTTCAACAAATAGTAAACAACGACCTGCCTGCTCTTTTCCTCTACAGTCCGACATATATTTATCCACAACCGATTAAAATTAAAGGTAATAGCACTACCCTCATTGGTACTCCAGCCAACAGATTTGAGACTGTTGCTAGCTGGTATATCAATACTACCCGCTCTTCAAAATAGTCCTATTTACCGACTATTGCATTCCCAATTAAGCTGTGATATTATGAAGATACTAGATTTTGCATCTCTTGCCTGATATATAGTCCCTGTTTGTAATTTAGCACCATGAAAACGTCGGAGTGGCGGAACTGGCAGACGCGTACGGTTCAGGGCCGTATGGGTTTTACCCGTGTGGGTTCAAGTCCCACCTTCGACACAATTTTTTGATTAATTATGGCTTTAGCTCATAATTCATCAAAAATTAACATAGTCGATACAAAATAATATTCTCATCTCAAGATCGGATTTTTTTTAGTAATCGAAAGCAATAAGTATGAACAATAATGAAAGAGTTGATGATCCTATACGATCATCAGGAGTATCAGTAGAAAAGAAAAGTCAGTCGATAAGAAAAGCAATAGTAGCGAATCTAGAGCCACCAGCAACACTACTTAGTGTTGTAGCACCAGTTAATGATGGCGATCAAAGACCTAGACCACGTAGTCCTGGTCCTGTTGGCGCAAAACGAAGAGCACCAAGATATAAAGATCGCCGAGAAGATCACCGCCCCAAACGCTTAATTCCGATACATAGGTCAGAAGATAAGGAACTAAAGGACGAAAAAAAGCGACAAGAAACTGTCAAAATAATTCCACTGGGTGGTTTGGGAGAAATTGGTCGCAATATGTGTGTTATCGAATACAAAAATGACATCCTTTTGATAGATGCCGGTTTTGGATTCCCGGAAGAAGACATGCCGGGTATCGACTATACGCTACCAAACGTAAGCTATCTTGATGACAAAAAAGACAAGATACGTGGGCTCATCTTCACTCACGGCCATATGGACCACATTGGTGGCTTGCCATATCTTGCAAATCGCATCGGCAATCCGACTATATATACCATGAACTTGACTCATGGCATGATTCTTAAACGCCATTCGGAATTTCCTCACCTGCCCCAGCTTAATATCAATATAGTCAAAAATGGCGATAGAATTCAGCTCGGTGAGTTTGGTGTAGAGTTTTTTCATGTCAATCACAATATCCCTGATGACACTGCCGTCATCATAGATACACCAGTTGGTCGTATTGTGCATACAGCAGACTTCAAGTTTGATGCTACGCCACTCAATGAAGAACCAGCTAATCTTGACTTCATCAAGACCATCGGCGACCGACCAGGCGGAGTTACAGTGCTGATGTCTGACTCTACTGGTGCTGAAAAACCAGGCAACACAATATCCGAAAGCGTCATTCAAGACAACCTAGAAGAAATCTTCAAAGAATCTTCGGGTCGCATTATCATCGGTACTTTCTCATCTCTGATCAACCGTATCCAACAGTTGATTACCCTATCCGAAAGATATGACCGTAAAGTTATATTTGATGGCTTTAGTTTAAAATCAAACGTCGAGTTTGCGAAAGAAAGCGGACAAATTAGAATACAAAAAACAACCCAGATTCCAATAGAACAAATAGATAATTACCCACATAATAAGGTGACGCTGATAGGTACTGGAGCTCAAGGCGAAGGCCGTGCCGTACTCATGCGTATCGCTTCCGGCGAACATAGATATATTCAGACTCTCAAGGGCGACACAGTAGTCTTTTCTTCATCTGTCATCCCGGGTAACGAACGCACTATTCAGCGACTCAAAGACCTATTTTATCGCATGGGTGCCCGAGTATATCATTCTGGTCTCATGGATATTCATGCCAGTGGCCATGCTCAACAGGATGACTTAAAACTCATGATGCGCCTAGTAAGACCCAAATTCCTGATGCCTATTCACGGTCAGTACTCAATGATGGTCAACCACAGCTATCTCGGTCAAGAAGAAGGCATAAAAGAAGACAACATCATCATCGCTGATAACGGTAACGTAATTCATATCTACGACAAAGACAAAGAAATAAAATGGTGGATTGATAAAAAAGGCGTGCCGGCTGATATGGTTATGGTAGATGGTCTGGGCATCGGTGATATAGGTAATGTAGTCCTGCGCGACCGCCAAGTCCTAGCCGAAGACGGTATGTTTGTTATCGTAACCCTAATCGACTCCAAAACAGGTAAAGTTCGTGGCAGTCCAGACATCATATCTCGAGGATTTGTCTATCTTAAAGAGAATAAAGAGCTTCTGACACTAGTAAGAAAGAAAGTCCGCACTATCATAGAACGCAAATCAACACGCCCTATCAACTGGGTATATCTCAAAGATCTTGTGCGTGATGATATTGGACTCTTCTTATTCCAAAAAACAGAACGCAGACCCATGGTTCTACCTGTTATTATCGAGGTATAGCCATTAAAAAAGTCCCCGCTAGGGGCCTTTTTTAATTTGGCAAATGAACCATAGCATGCTATAAAAAGCACAGTATTAATTTTGAAAACTAAAGGAAATAATCGTGAAAAAATTACTGTTTAGTCTATCTCTTATCACTCTTTTATTGGCCGCAAACGCCACGCAAGCAAAAGCACAAACCAACTGGGACAATACTCTCGTTGACGCGACGCTGAATTTTAAAGCCAAAGATATACCTCAATACTTTGTAAACCCGATCCCACTTGATAAATGCTATGTATTTTTTAAGGTTGATAGCATTATAAGCGATCCCAAAAAACCAAAGCCATACATGACTGCCATCGGTTTTGATGTCCCGAGACAAAAAGTTATTATTGTTATCGAAGTCGAATCCAACACTGGGATGGTGGCACAAAGCAGAAATGGCTCAACGATCTCTGCGATCAAAGGCAAGCTTTCTGAAAATTTTTTACTGAAAGATACGACCTACAGCCAATACCTCGATAAAGATACTCCCCATATTCTAATTGTGGCAACATCCACAACAAATATTATCCCCAGCATACTTGGATTATTTAGCGATATGGAAATTCTATTCGGCTCAAAATTGGTAAATATCCAAGTTCAAGTACACGGTCTAAAGATGTTAAAATTCCGAAAAATTCATCCAGCTATCAAGCGTTCAGACATAAAAATCATAGATGAGGATCTAGCAAATAAATAGTTATGTATGGCAAAGTAGTTCCATTAAGGATACTAGCTTTGCCTTTTTCTTCTTCAAAAGTTCTGGCGTATCGGCTTCGAGAACAAGACGCAAAAGCGGCTCGGTATTCGATGGTCTGACATTAAACCACCAGCTTGCATACTCGATTGTAATACCATCGAGTCGTGACTGTTTGCCATCGGCAAAAAGTCTTGAGATATGTTCTATTGTTTGAGTTTTATTAAATTTTCCTTTAAAATTTATCTCGCCAGAATGATAATATTTTTTAAGTGGCGCGATGAGTTCTTCGAGTTTTAAACCTGACTCATCCATAATTTTTAATACCTTCAAAAAGGTCAAAAAAGACGCTTCGTTGTAGTTCATTTCTTTTAGCGGAAAATGACCGGACAACTCGCCTGCTACATCAGCATCATTCTCACGCATCACTTGTTTTACAAATGTCCGACCGGTTCTAGTTTGAAATGAGTCTCCACCCATCGAGACTATCTGCTCGGGCACAATTTTGGACATACGCAAATCATATACTACTCTTGGATTTTTAAATGTTTTTGCTAAAAGAAGTAAAATATAGTCACAGGGTATCATCTGACCTTGCGAATCCATAAAAATAACACGATCAGCATCGCCATCAAGCAAAACACCAAAATCTGCTTTATTTTCAATTATTTTTCTGCGCGCATGCTCTTGAAACTCCGTATCGAGAGGATTGGGACTGCAATTGGGAAAATTCCCATCTCGTTCAAAGAAAAGCGGCACGCAATCCAAATCAAGTGCTTCAACAATCTTTTCAGCCACAATGCCACCGACGCCATTACCAGTATCAATCAGAACCTTAAGCTTAGGCCGCCCCTTCAAATTCGCCCGTGATATGTTTTCTTTTATATATTCATCCAAAAAACTTTTTCCTTCTACAAGACCGCCCTCTTTTGCTGAAAATTTAGCACTATCAAAATATTCTTTCAGGCGCATACCCTCGATCTCAATAGCCTCGCCATCAACAACCTTGAATCCATTATATTCCTTGCCGTTATGTGAGGCGGTCACCATAATACCGCCGTCAGCATCCGCTTTGCGAGCGCTGTAATAAAAAAGTGGAGTAGTTACCAAACCAAGATCAATGACACGCATACCGGCCTTTTTGAGGCCTCCCATAACTGCTTCTGCTAGCGTCGGTGACGATAAACGAGCATCGCGACCAACCACAACCATACCAGCTTTTAAGATAGTAGCGAGTTTGTTGCCTAACTCAAATGCAAAATCCTCATCAAACTCCTCTTTATAGAGTCCGCGGACATCGTATGCTCTAAAAATAGATGGGTCGTATGACATATAGAAAAAATATGCGTTTTCTGCTAGAATACTACTGTGATTGAAGCAAAAATACAAAAAATATTACCAAACGTCAGAAAAATTCACTGTGTCGGTATCAAAGGCACTGGCGTCTCTTCGCTTGCCGTAAACCTCAAAAATCTTGGCTTTGAAGTCACTGGCTCCGATGGACCAGAATCTTTTTTTACTGATGAATTACTCGAAAAAAATAATATCAGAGTTTATACACCTTTTGATACAAATCACGTCACTAAAGATATTAATCTGATAATCACCTCCACCGCCTATAACGAAACCAATACCGAAATAGCCGAAGCCCAAAAGCAATCCTTAAAAATTATGACGTACCCCGAGATAATCGGGTTACTTTCTAGTGCCTTCGATTCTGTCGCTATTGCCGGTAGTCATGGCAAGACTACCACCTCCGCTCTTTTGTCATACATCGTCAGCCAAAGCGAGCTCAATCCCATAGTTAATGTCGGCTCGATCGTACCACAGCTCTTGGATTACAAACCGCGCGATCCAAAACTATTTATCTTTGAAGCCGACGAATACCAGAATAAATTTCAATACTATTTCCCCAAAATTCTCATTATTACCAACCTCGACTACGACCATCCTGACTTTTT
>CAYUQA010000002.1:0-1636 GCA_964446135.1 uncultured Candidatus Saccharibacteria bacterium
TGAGAGGTCATGTTGTGTCTGGCTCGATCAGTTCAACAAAGTTGTTTGATATTGTTGAGCGGGTGCGTAAAACTTTTGAGAGAGAGGATGTAGTCGAGGGTACAAGAGATTATGTGTATTCTTCATCTCATGGCAATTTTAAAATTTGTTTTGTCGCTGGGTTGGCATTGAGCTATGAACCGGATGCGGGAAAACTGATGACTGGTCAATATAAATCGGAAAGCTTTCGCATATTTTATGGGAAAGTTACTAATACTCCGATTGATGTGATCAGGACTCTAAGTAGTGCTCACGAGTCTGGCATATCAGTGGCACGAATGTGCGAGTTGTTAGAAAAACTTGCCAAAAGTTTTGAACCGATTACGGCATGAATTTTTCAGATAGCCGCCATATATCAGGAGCCCTCCGCGGGCTCCGATTTTGTTTGACTAATTTGTTAATTTGATGTATAACATAAAGCGTATGTAATGAAATTTTAAAATTGATTTAAAATGAGTAATGTAATGCAAAAGAATATGGGAAATGGCTCTTTGGCTAGCCAAACACGTTCCATCGCGAATGACTCCAAAAAAATAGTAGTAAAGAGCGTAAGCGTAGTCACCAAATGCGAAGTATGCCATAAAGGTGATATGTTTAACGTAGCCAGTCGGTATTGTAGCCGTTGCGAGAGATATATTTCTAGTGACGATCAGATTGTAGTCAAAACACCCTTACGAATTGAAGCTGATGACACCTTGGGGCTCCGGAAAAAGCTTGAAGAGATGGAGAAACAAGAGCAATTAGCGTTGTATAATTTAGATAACTTAGCAATCAATACCTTAAGTTTTTTGCATACGAACTCCGAATTTATATTTTGTCGTAATTTTTCTAATGAAGCGCTTTCTATATATATCCAAGAATCTAGTCCAGATCAAATACGGATCATGTTAAATATGATTTATAAAGCCGAAAGATATGATCTGGAACATGCAAGATTTATATTGGCGAGCTCTCTATTGGAGAAAAAAACTGAAGAAATAAAGCAAATATTTAAGGATAAAGGAGCGCTTATAATACTAGCAATGTCTATATCGGTGCTGTTGATCGGCATGCTTTTTCGTAATTTTGGTATAATGTGCTCTGCTGTAGCGGTGTCCTTTGTCTTAGCCGCTACCTTACGCAAATTGTATCGATACGTTGAGATAGTGTTGACAGGAGATATATCGGGTGGAGTTGATAGATGTATTGGATCTGACCAGAATCTCGCAGTATTACCATTTACTCAAAACTTCACTGCTTGTGGTTTGGGTGACCCAACTCTTCTCAAGTCATTTCCGGCTGATGAGTTTAAAGAAAAACTACTGGCGCAATTAAAAAGACCCAATGCCTGGAGATAGTTATCAATCGGAGCCCCCGCGAGCTCCGATTTTTTGCTAAATGTTGACTATTATATGATTACGGGTTAATATAGTGTGAGATTTTGATGTTTCACATATCATGGCTACAGTGGCTAATGCAACATCATCGGACTCATCATCTTAGTTGGCCTAAACTGGATATCAATCATGCAGTGACGTTGCCACCGATAGACTGGATGGTAGATTGGTGCGTGAATGTTTATAGACGTATAGGTAAACCAAAAATGAACGCGGGATAG
>CAYUQA010000003.1:0-2443 GCA_964446135.1 uncultured Candidatus Saccharibacteria bacterium
TGGTGCGCTTAGATATTATGATCGCCAACGATCTCATTGAGCCATTTTCGCGCATCGTACCTCGCGAGCAGTCTTTTGCCATTGGACGCAAGATGGTTGAGAAATTAAAATCTATTGTGCCACCACAATTATTTGCTGTAGCGCTACAAGCGGCAATCGGTGGCAAAATTATTGCTCGCGAGACGATCTCGGCGATGCGCAAAGACGTGACCGGCTATCTTTACGGTGGTGATGTAACTCGCAAGAAAAAATTGCTTGAAAAGCAAAAACGTGGTAAAGAAAGAATGAAAGCATCGGGTAGAGTAAATCTACCGCATGAAGTATTTTTGGAAATGTTGAAGAGATAGGGAGGTTAGAGAATGCGGTATTGGAAATTTAAATATGTTTCGTATGGTATAGAGCAGGAACTTTTTATTTGTAACGGTAACTTAGTCTTACTAGAAAAGATTGCTGATAAGAATAAGACAACAGTCGATGCTATTGTCGCGGAGATAGTAGAATCAAGTGGCGTGTTGTATATTACCGAGGATATGGTTGAAAAGTACATTAAAGAACGCGATGTTGCTAACGCGTAGCTCATAGCTAGATATCGCGGGGCCGTCTCTTGTCGAGGCGGCCATTTTTCCAAAAAAAAATACGGCAGTCGCATCGTTATGCGTACCGCCGAGAGAGTTTCGATCATGACTTATCAAGGTCTCGCACTATCGGGCCTATCAATCGTGTAATAATCCCTTCCTGTTAGTGGTATTTTGTGCGGTCTATCTGCCGGAAGTTTATATGGTCTATCGAAAATGTGTGTTGGCTAGCACAAGGAACTCTTCGTGACAGTGTTGCCAGTAGTCACTATTCGTATAGCCACTAGGAATGTCTTCTCGGGTAAAGCCCCTCGTTATGGAATTATGTAGGATATCATAATTCCATAAAATGAGATTTTCTTTCGTTTTTGTACCAGCGGGCCGCATATATAACCAGACCGATTTATTCTGCCATTCAGAATTAGCGGTTATCCGCGGATTCGGTGTTGTGACCGTGAATAGTTTCTTATTCTCAGTGAACACAATGGTAACATTGCCATTACGGTGAAATTTTCTCAAATCAACATTTGGTGCCTCGAGCATCCTCATTAAAAGATCAATCATTTCTTGTGATGGTCGTGCGCGTTCTTTTTTGATCGTTTGAGGTATCTCGTAAACAACCGTATTCTCAGGGACGATTTCCCTATCGCTCATTGGACCCGGGTTCATATTGCGAAGCTCAATCGTGATAATCATCGATAGAGCGATCAACATTCCGACAGCAACGCAAACTGTTGATTTTTTAAATTGCATTTCTTTTTCTCCTTTTGAATTCTATATCTGAATAAATATATTATAATGTATTCTATAAAAAAGTCAATCATCGAGCTTTTTTCTTTTCAAATAATGGTTTTTAGGATATAATGCGCTTAACTTTTGCGGGGTCGTCTAATGGTAGGACGCATGCCTCTGAAGCATGTTATTTTGGTTCGAGTCCAAACCCCGCAGCCGACGAACGAAGGTGAGGAAGGTGCCCAAGGTCAGCAGGCCGGGGTACAATCATATATTATGCAAACAGAAATCGAAGCAAAATTTCCGGATATCAATGTCAGCGAACTGCACGCCAAACTCAAAACAGTTGGTGCGGTTTTAGAACACCCGGAAATATCTATGCGCCGCAAAAATTTTGATTATGCTGACCGCCGACTAGAAAAAGCCGGCGGTTGGGTTCGTGTGCGCGATGAAGGTAACAAAGTGACGATGAGTTACAAACAACTCAATGATCGTACACTACACGGAACACAAGAAGTAAATCTTGTTGTTGATAGTTTTGAAGAGGCTTGTCATTTTTTGACGATCATTGGTTTAGAACAAAAGGCGTATCAGGAAACCAAGCGAGAGAAATGGCTCTTTCAAGATGTTGAAGTCACGATTGATACATGGCCGTGGATACCGTCATTTGTGGAGCTCGAAGGACCAAGTGAAGAACTAGTCAAAAAAGTCGCCAGTGATCTCGGCTTTGATTGGTCACAGGCGATGCATGGTAGTGTCGAGATAGTGTATCAGATGCACTATGATTTTACCGAAGAAGAAATATGTTCCTGGTCGGAAATCACCTTTATCCCCGAACCCGACTGGCTTTTGGCAAATAAAAAATGAATAGGGCATAAAGAATAATTAAAGGGACCTGACCACTGAAAGGTCTGAGCTCGAAGAGGCCAGCTACTTTCAAACTCATCCGGAGGATGATGACTACTAAATTGTAACTAAAATCTTGTAATGTGACCAACCGCTTCGCGGTGCATGTTGTTTTTTTGTTGTGGTGGGGCAAATATAGTATAGTTAGGATATATTTTCATGATATTAGTTATCAGCCACCATGCCTACACCTCAAGAATGTAATCAACTGCTCGAAGAATTTTCTACAC
>CAYUQA010000004.1:0-19503 GCA_964446135.1 uncultured Candidatus Saccharibacteria bacterium
CATAGCATAACTAAGTATATACACATGGCGAACCTGTAGACATAGACCGATTTGCAACGTTATGAAGCAGGACCAATATGACTCTTACCGAAGCATCCGGCTTCAATCAGTCGAAATCGCTGAAATGAAAGCCGCCGCTGAATGTTTCGAAGCAGAATTCTTTATGCCAGCAACGAAACGTTGACTGGCTCTTTTTTATACTTCAGCTACTGCAGCCGCTTTTTGGACAGCCTTGAGAATATCTTTTTCGATGGTCGGATTTTCTTTTAAAAATGCGCGGGCGCCCTCGATGCCTTGTCCGAGTTTTTGTTCGCCATACGTGTACCAACTGCCAGCTTTAGTGACGACACCAAGCGTGGCACCGGTATTGACTAGGTCGGCAAGACGTGAGATGCCTTCGTTGTATAAAATATCAAATTCGGCAGTACGAAATGGCGCGGCGACTTTGTTTTTGACGACTTTGGCATTGGTGCGATTACCGATAATTTTTTCGCCTGATTGAATCTGCGCCGCACGACGAATCTCAATACGAACTGAAGAATAAAATTTTAAGGCCAACCCGCCAGTCGTCGTCTCTGGATTGCCGAATACAACACCTATCTTCTGACGGATTTGATTGATAAAAAGTACGGCGGTATTAGTCTTTGAAACAACACCAGTAAGCTTACGCAAAGCATGAGACATCAAACGTGCCTGCAAACCCATATGCTGTTGGTCCATTTCGCCCTCTATCTCGGCCCTTGGCGTCAAGGCGGCGACAGAGTCAATAACTACCAACTGCACGCCACCAGAACGCACTAATGTCTCGACAATCTCCAAAGCCTGCTCACCATTATCCGGTTGCGATATTAAAAGTTCGGCAGTATTTACACCGATGCGTTTTGCATAATCGGGATCGAGTGCATGTTCAGCATCAACATAAGCCGCAATGCCGCCGTTTTTTTGAACTTCAGCAACCAAATGCAATGCAAGCGTCGTCTTGCCGGAGCTTTCTGGTCCGTAGACCTCCGTAACACGTCCGCGGGGTATACCGCCAACACCCAACGCTAAATCAAGCGAGATTGAACCGGTTGAAATAACATCAACATCCACTTTTCGTGCGTCACCCAGTCGCATTATCGTACCGTCACCATATTTTTCTTGGAGTTCTTTGACCGCAAGATCAACGCTTTTTTGACCACCAGTGCCAGTTGTTTTCACGACTACTTCTTTTTCCTTTTTCTGTTTTTTGAATACCATATCGCACCATAGTATTATATCGAAATAATAAAAGCAATTAACAGCCGGAAAGAGGGTCAGGTCCTTTTTATCTAATCGAGATTATCTGGTCGTGGTGACGAGACTGCTTGAGCAATCGCACCATCGTCATCTGAACGCCCGACCAAGACTTCACGCGCTCTTGCGCCATCACCTGGACCAATGATGCCACGTTCTTCAAGTAGGTCAAGTAATCGCGCCGCACGAGCATAGCCAACACGCAAACGACGTTGTAGCAAAGAAGCGGAGGCTTTGCCTGCCTGTATGATGACTTCGCGCGCATCGTCTAATAACTCATCTCCATTATCCTCAAAATCGGCAGCGCCACCTTTACCAGCAATCGCTTCATCAATCTTCATCGCCGATTGGGCAATCTGATCGCCACCAGAAGAATCCAATTTATCACCTTGTTTTTTGATAAAATCAACGACCTCTTTGATCTCTTTTTCGATAACTAATGCGCCCTGAACACGGCGTAATTTTGCGCCACTATCAGCCGACTGATATAGCATGTCGCCGCGACCCAGCAGATGTTCGGCACCAGAAGAATCCAAAATCGTACGCGAATCGATCTGTGAAGCCACCTGTAAAGCAACTCGAGATGTAATGTTCGCTTTGATCAGACCAGTAATGACCTCAACCGACGGTCTTTGTGTAGAAACTATCAAGTGAATTCCAACAGCACGCGCCATTTGAGCCAAACGCACAATAGCAGCTTCAACGTCCCGTCCATGTGCCGCCATCAGATCAGCCAACTCATCAATAACTATTACCATGAATGGCATCAGTTCTTTGTTCTGGGCACTTAATTTGGCGTTGTACGAGGCGACATCGCGTGATCCGGTATCGGATAATTTTATATAACGCTGTTCCATCTCGCGTACGGCCCACTTAAGTGCATTTACGACTTTCTTTGGCTCAACGATCACTGGTGTGATCAAATGCGGAATGCCATTATAGAGTGATAGCTCGACACGTTTTGGATCAACTAAAATCAGCTTCAACATATCCGGTGAGTGGCGATATAAAAGCGATAGTAAGATCGTATTAAGAACAACAGACTTGCCGGTACCGGTCGCGCCAGCAATCAAAAGATGCGGCAAGCGCTCGAGGGCAGTGATGATTGGAAAGCCAGCGACATCGCGACCAAGCGCCAATGGCAAATGATTTTTACTACCGCTATATTCTTCTGACTCAATAAGATCGCGCAAACCGACGATAGCGGATTTTTTGTTTGGAATTTCAAGACCAACCAGTGCCTTACCCGGAATCGGTGCTTCGATACGAATCGGATGTGCCGCCAGTGCCAACGCAAGATCATTACGCAAACCAACGATCTTTGAAAGTTTAACACCTACCGCCGGTCTCAATGTATATTGCGTAACCGTAGGTCCGATAGACACTTCGCCCATCTCAACATCAATGCCAAAATTAGATAGCGTGCGCTTTATAACCGTAACGTTGGTATTGATATCGCCCGAACGCGGCTTCTCGGTATCGGAATGCAATAAATCAACCGGCGGCAATATCCAATCAGTAGATTTGGAATATTTGATAACAAACTCGCGATCTTCAGTTTTTGCCGAAGCAGCGATAGCTTTGGTCTCTGGCTTGAGATTCAACGGCAACGGCACAAATTCTTCGGTCTTAATAACTTCAGACCCTCTTTTGATGACCACGTTATCTTTGAGCATCGGCTTGCCGTTTTCATCGAGCTGTGGTTGTTCCTCTCTACCGCGCCAGAAAATATGAATCGGGATATTTAATGCGATCAAAACCGAAACCGCCAGTAGGAAAAAAAGTATTACAAAGCTAGCGATGATACCGACAAAACGTAAAAGCGGATATCCAAAAACAAGACCGAGATAACCGCCGCGATAAATGGCCGCCTCCATCTCACCATGAGTAGAGATATAGAATAAACCTAGAAAACTAAAAATAAACAAGCTAGTACCGATCAGCGCGCTGATGTATATTTTGCGAGAGATTGATTTTAGGAAAGCACTGCCCAATAACAATAAACTGACCGGAACTAAAAAGATCCCCCAACCAAAGAGGGACCGAGATGTCTGTGCGAATATCTCGCCAGCCTGACCCGCTTTACCCAAAAAAGCCAACGTTGAGACAATAGCTAAACCAATAGCCAAAACACCCCAAACACCATTTTTTGTCTCTTGCGATAATCCAAAATCAATTTTGGATTCCTTATCCTCTTTGAGTTCTGCTTTTTTCTTCTTCACCTTTCTATTTTAGCAAGATAAATCAAAAAATGAAATATGGCTTAATATTGCCACAATGCCACTCCGCGCAGCTTGCTGCGCGGAGGTGAAGGATTCAAAAGCATAAAACGCCTCTTTCGAGGCGTTTTATTGAGATTTCAAATATCAGCTTAACTTTGGGCTTCAGTCCTGACAAAACCGGTACCGGCAGGAATGATACGGCCGATGATGACGTTTTCTTTGAGACCGCGGAGCTGGTCTTCTTTGCCCGATATTGCGGCATCAATCAAGACACGGGCAGTTTCTTGGAAGGACGCGGCTGACAAATAGCTATCGGTCGTCAACGAGACACGAGTAATGCCGAGCAGAAGTTGCTCAAAAGTAGCTAGGTTCTTGCCGTCTCTGGTAGCAGTTTGGTTGGCGTCAAGAACAGTTTTCTTTTCGACAACATCACCGGGTATTAGGATTGTGTCACCAGAATCAATAATTCTTACACGTGAAAACATCTGGCGCACGATCAACTCGACGTGCTTATCATCAATACCCTCACCAGTTGAGTAGTAGACACTCTGTACCTCACGAATAATATATCGAGCTACTGTAGCAATCTCGCCGGTAAGCGCAAAAAGTTCTTTTAGATCAATGTGGCCATCAGAAAGTTGTTGACCCGGAGTAACCAAATCACCGGCGGCAATAGCTATAGCTGTGCCGGGCATAGTCGCATACTCGCGTTCCTCACCTTTATCGGTAACTATTTTGATAATATGTTGGTTATTTTTTTCTTCAACAGAGACGACGCTACCGGTAACTTCAGAGACTATTGCTTTGCCTGATGGCGGACGCACTTCGAAAATTTCTTCGACACGTGGCAAGCCCTGCGTAATATCACTGACGCTAGCAACGCCTCCAGTATGGAAGGTACGCATAGTCAGCTGTGTTCCCGGTTCACCAATAGCTTGAGCAGTGACGATACCAACGGCTTCTCCGATATCTACTAGCCGATTTTTAGATAAATCATAGCCGTAACACATGCGACAAACGCCATCGATAGTCTTACAAGAGATCATGGAACGTACGCGAATCTCTTTTATATCAAGATCATTGATCTTTGATGATAGCTCTCGGTCTATAAGGGTGCCTTTTTTGGCAATTTTAGAATCACCGTCTTTGATGTCTTCAAGAATCACGCGACCAAGCAAGCGTTGCCCTATCCCTTCTCCGCTATATTTACCATCATCTGCGTACATGATATAGCCATCCTTATCGCCACAATCATCGGCCTTTACAACAACATCTTGAGCAACATCAACGAGACGTCGGGTAAGATAACCGGCACTTGCGGTACGCAAGGCAGTATCTACTGTACCTTTACGAGCACCGTGCGTAGAAATGAAGTACTCCAAAACGTTGAGACCCTGCTTAAAGGAGCTTTTTACTGGCAACTCGATGATCTCACTAGCTGCGTTTGTTAAAAGACCACGCATACCGGCCAGCTGGTTGGCTGTACCCCAGTTACCACGAGCACCGGAGTCGACAAGCATAAAGACCATGTCGTTCTCTTTAAAGTTTGCTCGCAATACTTTTTCTAATTTTGATTTGGTGTGAGTCCAGATTTCAATAGCTTTTGATTTGCGCTCATAATCAGTCAGAAGTCCTTGGTCATAGAGTGAGCGATTCTCGTCAACGATAATCTGCGCCTCATTTATGATGGCATCTTTTTCTGGTGGGATCTTGACATCATCCATGCCAATCGATACGCCGGAAATTGTTGAATAATGAAAACCAAAATCTTTGACTTTATCCAAAAAATCCACAGTACGCTCCTCGCCATAGCGATAGAAAATTTCGGCTTCAATAGCGCGTAGGTCGGTACGATTGAGCTTTCTATTAACAAAAGGATATTCTTTTGGTAGAGCAGAGTTAAAAATGACACGGCCGACTGTAGTCTCAATCAATTGTGATTTTGAATCTGCCACCACTCCTTCAACTTTGACCTTTATCTTCGCTCGTAAATCAATAAAATTATTCTCATGAGCCATAATCGCCTCTGATCCCGAAGAGAATATTTTGCCTTCGCCCAAAGCACCCGGATCAGCTGAACTGGTCAGATAATAACAGCCGAAAACAATATCTTTTGTCGCAATAGCAACAGGTTCACCGGATGATGGCTTTAGGATACCGTGTGTTGAGAGCATCAACTCACGAGCTTCTTTTTGTGCTTCATCCGTCAATGGCAAATGTACAGCCATCTGGTCGCCATCAAAGTCGGCATTGAAAGCACTGGTAGTAACGGCCGGTATTTTGATAGCTTTACCTTCGATAAGTATCGGTCTAAAAGCTTGTACCGAAAGTCGGTGTAAAGTCGGAGCACGGTTTAACAATACAAGCTTGTTCTGAATAGAATGTTCAAGCGCCTCCCAGACTTCGGGTGTTTCTTGGTCTATTAGGTGGTTAGCTGAGCGAATATTATGAGCGAAACCCTTATCGATAAGATAATGAATAACAAATGGCTTAAATAGCTCTAATGCCATATATTTTGGAATACCACATTCACCCATCTTTAAATTGGGGCCAATAACGATAACACTGCGACCAGAATAATCAACGCGCTTACCTAGTAAGTTTTGTCGAAAACGACCCTGTTTTCGCTTTAACATATCAGCCAGTGATTTGAGGACGCGTTTTTGACCGGTTGAGGCCGCGGTCAAAGTCTGGCCACGACGCATTGAATTATCAATCAAAGCATCAACAGCTTCTTGCAACATGCGCTTCTCGTTTTTCGTAATAACCTCTGGTGCGTGCAAATCAACTAAATGTTTGAGACGATTATTGCGGTTGATGACACGACGATAAAGATCGTTTAAATCAGAGGTCGCAAAACGACCACCGTCTAGCTGAACCATGGGACGAAGCAAAGGTGGGATGATAGGTAATTCAGTCAAGATCATCCATTCGGGACGAATATTAGCGCTTAACATACCTTGAAACATTTTTAGTCTTCGGGAGATTTTCTTTAGAATCATTGGATTCTCGGTACTGCCCAACTGCTCTTGACACTTTTTTATTTCATCATTCAGATTAAGCTCGGTCAAAAGTCTGGCGACTACTCCAGCACCGATACCGGCCTCGAATACTTCGCCGTATTTCAAAGATAATTCACGAAATTCGAGTTCGGAAAGTATCTGATATTTTCTGATTGAACCGAGCTTGGCTTTTTCTTTGTCTAATTGCTCTTTGAGACGGTCTCGCTCTGTATCTTGGGAGGTACTCTTGATAAAAGATCTAAACTCGCTTTCTATTTTTTTCATTGCCTCAACTTTCATTTCCTCGTTAGCACTAGTTATAATATAGCTGGCAAAATAAACAACGCGTTCGATCTCTGAAAGCGAAACATCAAGCGCCATAGCGATACGAGATGGCATACTTCGTAAAAACCAAATGTGGGCTACTGGTGCCGCAAGTTTGATGTGACCCATGCGCTCACGACGAACGATCGATCGCGTTACTTCAACGCCACAACGATCACAAATAATGCCCTTATAACGAATACGGCGATATTTGCCACAATAACATTCCCAATCTTTCGTCGGACCAAAAATGGCTTCGGAAAAAAGGCCTTCTTTCTCCGGCTTTTGAGTGCGGTAATTGATAGTCTCTGGCTTGGTCACCTCGCCATATGACCAATCCAAAATATCTTCTGGGGATGCGAGTTTTAATTTTAGTGATGCGAAGTCCATAGACAGAAAGTATTAAGTATATGGTATTAAGTATCTAGGATTTTGGACTGGGATTGTATACATAATACTTAATACATAATACTGTTTTTTATCGTTCCGTTAATTCAATGTTCAAAGCAAGGCCTTTAATTTCTGATAACAGAACCTTGAATGATTCAGGTAAATGTGGAGCTTTGATTTCTTCGCCATTAACGATCGACTCGTACGTTTTGGCGCGACCCTGAACATCGTCTGATTTAATAGTTAACATCTCCTGAAGTGTATGTGCGGCACCATAGCCCTCCAATGCCCATACTTCCATTTCTCCAAAACGCTGACCGCCAAATTGAGCTTTACCACCAAGTGGCTGTTGCGTAATAAGCGAGTAAGGACCAATGGAACGCATGTGGATCTTATCCTCTACCATATGCATAAGTTTCATAAAATAGATAACTCCGACTGTGGTCTTTTGTTCAAAACGCTTACCGGTACGTCCGTCATAGACATATATCTTGCCGTCTTCTGGAAGGTTTGCCTTTTTTAATTCAGCTTTAATCATCGCTTCAGTCGGCCCGGCCATAGATGGAACTGCGGCATGATAGCCCAATTTTGAAGCGGCCCAGCCCAAGTGGGTTTCCAGAACTTGTCCGATATTCATACGAGAGAAAATACCGAGTGGACTCAAAATCATGTCTACAGGACGGCCATCAGGCAAGAATGGCATATCTTCTTCGGGCAAAATGGTCGAGATAACACCTTTGTTACCATGACGACCAGCAAGCTTGTCACCGACTTGAATTTTACGCATTTGGGCAACAGAGACCTGTATTGTTTTAATAACACCGGCTTGTAATTTGTCCCCGTCATCGCGTGAAAATACTTTGACACCGACAACACGACCCTGTTTACCATAATCAAGCGTCAAAGATGTATCTTTGACATCGCGTGACTTCTCGCCAAAGATAGCGCGGAGCAAACGCTCTTCAGCAGTAAGATCGCTTTCGCCTTTTGGAGAAATCTTACCAACCAAAATATCTTGCGATCTTACCTCGGCGCCAATGCGAACAATACCATCTGGATCAAGATTTTTGAGTTTGTCTTCAGAGCGATTTGGAATATCATAGGTGGTAACTTCCGGACCCAGTTTGGTCTCACGAACATCGATCGAATAATCTTCGATGTGAATAGAAGTAAACAAATCATCTCGAACGAGACGCTCTGAAAGCACAACAGCATCTTCGAAGTTGGCTCCCTCGAAAGCCATAAATGCCACGACCAGATTACGACCAAGAGCTAATTCGCCCTGTTCAGTCGCTGGACCATCAGCTATAACTTCACCTTTTTTGACCTTCTGTCCTTTAGTTACAATCGGACGTTGATTGATAGCGGTAAATTGGTTGGATTTTACAAATTTGAGAAGATCGTATTTTATGTTCTCGTCCTTTCTAGTCTTTAAAACGATGTGTGAGCTATCAACAGAATCGATAACACCATCGGCATCAGCCATGACAACCACGCCAGAATCGCGAGCAACTCGGCCTTCAAGACCGGTGCCGACATAAGGTGTCTCTGGTGAGATAATAGGCACCGCTTGGCGTTGCATGTTTGATCCCATCAAAGCGCGATTAGCATCATCATTTTCCAAAAATGGAATAAGTGATGTCGCTACTGAAAAAGGTTGTCTGGTAGAGACATCCATATATTGAATCTCTTTGGCGTCAGACAATCCGGCTTCACCATGAATACGACATAATACTTTTTCACCCAAAAGACTGCCATCGGCACCCATGGAGACACCAGCTTGCGCGATAATAAAACGCTCTTCTTCTGTGGCATCAAGATAGTCAATCTCATCAGTGGCCTTGCCATCAATAACTTTGCGGTATGGAGTCAGTATAAAACCTAGATTGGATATCTTTGCATAGAGTGCAAGGTGACCTACCAAACCAATGTTTGGCCCTTCTGGTGTCTCAATTGGACAAATACGTCCGTAGTGCGAAGGATGAACGTCACGAACCTCAAAGCTAGCACGCTCTTTGGTGAGACCACCGGGCCCAAGTGCTGAAAGACGTCGCTTGTGCTCAAGTTCGGCAAGAGGATTGACCTGATCCATAAATTGCGACAACTGGCCAGAAGAAAAGAATTCTTTGACCGCCGCGATAAATGGACGTGAGTTCACCAATTGTGCCGGCATCAATGTCGTGACATCTTGAGTACTCATGCGATCTTTAATGATGCGTTCAATACGAGAAAAAGATAGACGTAATTTGTCCTGTAAAAGTTCGCCGAGTGTTTTAACACGACGATTGCCCAAGTGATCGATATTATCCGCAGTAGCACCGATAGTATTATTGAGACGAATCAACTCACGAATAACATCAACGATATCCTGCACTTTCAAAACACGATCGGTATCTTCAAGCGAGTAATCTTTTTGGAAACGCTGGTTCATACGATGTCGACCGACTCGAGAGAGATCATAACGAGAGAAATTAAAAAACATGTTATGGATCATCTGACGAGCGTTATCTACAGTCGCCGGATCTCCCGGACGTATGCGCTTATACATTTCGATCAACCCCTCATCAACGTTTGCCGCCGCATCTTGGACTATTGTAGAAATAATATATTGCATCTCCGGATCAGTATCTATATCATCAAAAAGTTTTTTGATTTCGGCATCAGTACCAACACCAAAAGCACGCAAAATAGACGTAGCTGGAATTTTACGTTTGCGGTCAATACGAACTGTGATAGCGCCGGAAGATTCTGTTTCGAATTCGAGCCAAGCACCACGGGCTGGGATTATTTTGGCGCTAAACATACGCTTAAAACGACTCGATTTTGATAATGAGAAAAAGACACCCGGACTGCGAATGAGTTGCGAGATTACAACACGCTCGACACCATTGATGACGAAAGTTCCGCGAGGTGTCATCAGTGGAAAGTCGCCAAGATATAGTTCTTGCTCGTCGACATTGCCATTCGCTCTATTGGTCAGAGAAACTTTGACACGCAACGGCGCTTCGAATGTAGCGTTTTTCTCGCGAGCTATACGTTCTGTATATTTTGGTTCTTCTAATTTAAAATCGAGAAATCGTAGCTCTAATTCTTTACCCGTCCAGTCTGTGATAGGAGAGACTTCATTCAAAAGTTCTTTCAAACCAACATCAAAAAACCACTTATACGAATCCAATTGCACTTGAACCAAATTCGGAGCTTCAAATGATTCTACGGCGTGCTTGGTAAAAATTTTCCTCTGCATAAAAATTGAGCAAAAGAAAGGGACAAAAACACTCAATCCCCATCGTTGTATGGGGTGTGTATGTCACTTAATAAATTAATTATTGTTCGAGGTATAGAAAAACACTGATTGTGTAAAAAGCAGTCTGCAATTGTCAATACTAGGTATCAACACTTAAGAACCACTTCTCCGTTTTTGGCGGTACACAAACCCTCAATAAAGGCCTTAGCTATTTTATGGGCTGTACTCTCACTACCAAGCGAGCAGACAATTTTATACTCTGACACGCTTTCCAGTCGCATGCCATTTTTCTGTATCAAAAATGCAAAACCTTCTATAAGTTTGGAGTCAAGATCATGATAGTAGATATCGGAAATTTTGTCAACAACAAGCTTCTCGTCTTCAACGATAATGCTCTGGGAATCCCCCTTGATTTCTATTGTAATACGCATATATTAGCGATGCAAGCGAATACTCTGTATAACGCCAAGACCGATCATCATTGTAACCAAGTGACTGCCGCCATAACTCACAAATGACAAAGGAATTCCGGTAATTGGCAGTAGCCCCAGATTCATGCCGGCGTTGATCGTAAAGTGAACAAAGACTATCATCATATACCCTAAAGCAAAGAATTTGGCAAAATTATTGCTCGCCCTAGACGCTATAATGCCAATACGCCAAAAGAACACCAGAAAAAGCGATATTATAAATAAGATACCCATAAAACCAAACCTTTGACCAAAAGCAGAAAAGGCAAAATCCGTGTATGGTTCCGGCACCAATACCGCGAGGTCCCGACGAGAACCTATAGCGCCAAGCACCCCGCCTGAACCCAAAGTTGTTTGCGATTGAATTGTGTTATATCCTATGCCACGGGCATCAACATACGGATTTAAAAAAGATATAATTCGATCTTTTTGATAGGGCTGGAATATAAAGAACCAGGCCAAACAAGCTGATACAGTGACGGCTCCAAATAGAAAAGCAAGGTGTTTAGATTTAATACCGGCAAAAAGTAGCATCGACGCCCATAATGTAATAAACACGGCCATCGAACCAAAATCTGGCTGTAAAAATGTCAGTGTAGCAGGAATAGCAACATATACCCCCGAGATAATAATATGCCGGAAATTATATATCTGCTCGTGTTTATGGGCAAAATATTTAGCTAGTACAACCAAAACTGCTAATTTAGCAAATTCGGACGGCTGGAATTGATATGTATTGAAAAAAATTATCCAAGCACTGATGCCTCGAATATGTGCCGATACTAGTGCGACCAATAAAAGTCCGATAGATACAGCATAGAGAGCTAACGATGGCCAGGATTGATTCTTGAAAATCCTATAATCAAGCAGTACTATTGCCAGCATCAGGATGCTTCCCAAACCAAGAAAAAAAAACTGACGCCCAATGACAAATGCTGAACGAGTACCAACCCCAACAAAAGACAAAGCCCCCAATACTACAAGGGCTACTACGACTAGATACAGCCACCAATCTATTTTGCGTAAAAAGTTAAAAAAAGACACGACGAGAATGGTTTTCTTAACTGCGACCAAGCATTAAAACCCGTTCTATCTCGTCGAGTCGGGCTTCTAGCTTCATAAGCCTAGATTCTAAGTTAAAAAGTCTCTCTCGATATTGTCGCAAGGTACTAGTCTCATTATAGCGAAACAACCCATCAAAAGCTCCTTGGTTTCTTTTTTTAGTTATTTTTTTGTTTGTATTATCCATTGCCTTATTTTAATGCATGACATCAGCATGTCAATATAATTGCTGGAACTGCTCTTGCGTACCAAATCGTCGAATAAAATTATCTTCGGCAAAGACATTGGTTGTTGCCTCGACATCCACTCGGTCTGGCTGACCATTGAAAAAATTAAACCAAGTTATCTCAAAACCTCTTGTTGTCTTTGATAAAAAAGTATCAATCTGCGTCTTGCCTGCCGCGACGATATCACCGCTAGTGTCTTTTACGACAACCGCCACATCAACACGATTCAAATCAAGATCCGAGTTATTCAGAATAGATCCGGCGACCGAACCGAAACTAGCTGGTACCGATGATCTTTGGAATTGTGTGTTGCTCCTCACGACCACGTCAACATATTGTATCGATGGCTGATCTATTTTCTCCCAACGAACTTGATTGATCTCTATCTCCGCCCTGACAGCTCCGGCAATTCGCAACGGACTTAATACGATATATTTGGCCTGACCGGGTAAGATATAAAATGAGTTATTCTGCTCGGAGATAATTTTATTTTGAGCATCAAAAACACGCAAAATATATCGCGCCTCACCTGAGCCAATATCTGTGTTAGGATTTAATACCCGAGCGACAAAATCATAGTCACCATCGTCTATTTTAATAAGCTTCTGGCTTAATACTTGTATCGCTTTTGCTATTGGCCCCGGTGTCGGCGTGGGAGTAGGTGCTGGCGTAAAATATCGAAATGCGCCATAGGCCACGCCAAATATGACGCCAAAAAAAAGAAGGAGCACAATGATTTGTTTCGCAAATCTCATGTAACTATTATACCCCAGTCACCCTAAAAATAAAAAAAGTTGAACAACTATCAATTAGTTGCTCAACCCCATAGCTATCTATTTCATCTGTCTTGATATGACGACATGCCGAATCATATCGATGACTACCATCGCCCCAGCAATAATTGTAGAACTAGCAACCCCATAAACTAATAACTTTTGAAACAATGAAGTATCGCCAATGTCCCAGTCTAAGTAACAACCGGCAACAAACAAAAAGGCAACCCCAGCCCATAAGCAAACGAGAGATCTATTAAACTGTCAATCAATCTTTTCATATTCTTTTTGTAAGAGATCATTCATGGTAGCAACTCCTTTATCTATTTTTTCTACTATTCATGCTCGTCATGAGGAGAACCAAATAATAATTAACAAAACACCAATTTTCATAGAACTTCCTCCCATATCAAAACTGTAAATCTGGCGGCTACCTACCTGCCCCCTCCATAGGCGGGTAAAACCAGCAGGCAGGCCTACTTTCGCGGGACGAACCCACTATCATAGGCCTTGCAGGGCTTAACTTCTGTGTCCCGCCATTGATTTATTGGGTCCGGCGACTACCTACTTTCGCGGGACGAACCCACTATCATAGGCCTTGCAGGGCTTAACTTCTGTGTTCGGAATGGGAACAGGTGTAACACCTACAGTAATGTCACCGAGCCGAATAAATCAATTGGCGGGCAGGTCGGAATGGGGTCAAAGACACGGGGGCGTCTTTGACGGGCACTTTGTGCCCGGGCTCCGCAAGCGGAGAGGTGTAACCACCATCAGTAATACCACCGAGTTTACAGCTTCGATATTTTAATTTTCAATTCTCCGACGAAATCCTATAAAGAGGTAAGTCAGCACGACTTACCAAAATGAAATCTAAAACTCCTTCCTTAAACTGTCAATAAGCTCGCCGATCGTGTCTAATTTAGACCTTACGGCAAACCTATCGTCAATTAGAAAAACCGAAGTGTCAAAAGGCACAGTTTTAAACTGAATCATGTCTATCAGATTCAGTCTTTGTATCACGTCATCTAACTCTGCACAAAGCACATCACCGTTTTTTCTCCTTTGCATTCGACACTTTTCATCCCGATCTTTCTCTAGATCTTTATCTGATTTCATAACAAAACTCCTTTGGTTTTCTTCTTAGGATTCCACCGAAATAAATTTTCAAAAATCAAGGTCGGATTGCAGTAGGAAAATGATTCGGGAGCCTCGACAATAGACCCAAAAACTATCGAGTTAGCAAATTCATTATCCTTCCGACCTCGGAGTGATCGCCACATGGCAACCACTCCGAGGCCAGAATTTCTTCTGACCTCTGCGAGTAAATCGATTTGAATTACCTTCATTGATGAGAACTTTTTAATTTTGGATGCAGTTCGAGGAAAAAGTCGAGGAGAGTACCGAGCCATACTAACCGTATGGTGAGGAAGCTCGCAGACTTTGACAACGAAATGCGCCAAAAGTAAAAGTTCTCGAAGGACTTAATCTTGTAAGGAATTGTATGATCTATTAGTAACGCTCGGCTGAGCGCCTCACGGCGCTTACACCTGCGTCCTATCAACGTGATAGTCTCTCACGGATCTATGAAGTCTCATCTTGTGGCCCGTTTCGCGCTTATATGCTTTCAGCGCTTATCGGAACCGAACATAGCTACCCAACGCTGTTCTTGGCAGAACAATTGGTAGACCAGAGGTTCGTTCATCCCGGTCCTCTCGTACTAGGGACAACCCCACTCAAACTTCAACGCCCGCACCAGATAAGGACCAACCTGTCTCACGACGGTTTGACATATTTCACTTGCGTGAATCTCTGCTATTCCTAGCAGTATAGACTATACCTTTTTCGATTTCCGTTAAATCGAAACTGACGTTTTGTAATAGCTAAAAAGCTATTACCTGATTCGAGATATCTCGAATCAAGTCGTTACGGGGACTATAAATCTTGTAGCTCATTGAATCTATAACAAATGGTTTCACGATATTGATAAATTTATCAAATTCATGAGTTCCTATGGCAATTTTATACTTCGTTCTATCTTTGACCATCGTTGTCGCGATATTGAACTTTCTTAAAAGTAAATCTTGCAATATTTTCTGTTCTTCAACAGAAAAGTTATGAGTATTAAGCGTTATGCGACCGCTATTATTCGATCCATCATCCATATACCAAACTGCTAAGCCCAAAGGCTCTAGCAGATCTAGTAAGTCAATCGGAACTATTTTCACTCCGTTTTTATAAAACAGCTTGTGAATAAGACCAAAATTTTGATCACTCCTGGTATGGAAGTACCAAGAAAAGTGATCTTTATCTCTCTGCGTATCGTGCCAGACTTTCGTAAATCTAGGACCACGAGAAACAAAGTTTTTTAGGATCTCATACTTCCAATCGACATAATTTCTTTGTCGATCTGATTGATGAATTCTTAAACGAGCAGTATGATCTGCTCTAATACTTTTGGAACGACACTCCAAACGAGCATCGCCCATCAATGAACCAAGGATCAATTGAAATTGATCATACAGATATAAAGATTTTAATCTTCCCACGATATTGTCCATTACTTATAGTATATCACTATGAGCATTGGGATTCTATCGTTATGAGTCAGTTTTTACTGGGCTCAGTAGTTTTCACTAACCCAGCTCGCGTAGCTTTTTAATTGGCGAACAGCCAAACCCTTGGGAGCTTCTTCACCCCCAGGATAAGCCGCACATTCTTCTTCTATCACTAGAAGTGTAGACTATATTTTCATCCGATCAAAAATTATTTGATTTAGGATGTCAGCGTATTATAGTTAGCCATCGATATTATCTCATCACTAACTATCCTGCTCATTAAAGAGCAAAGTCGTTACAGGGTAAGAGAAACCTTATACAATAAACTATTAATTATGTGCGGTTTAACAATTGCGCAGAACTTTTGAGTAAAACTCTGAGGCACATATATATTATAAGCTCTACTTTTCTTGTGAATTGTAGATCTGATACCAAAGTTTTTATGAAGACAACGCACTAATAATTCTTGCTCATTAAAAGAGAATGAATCAGTACTTATTCTTAAAGCATTACAATCATTTCTTTTATATCCATCATCCATAAACCAAACTGCTAACGATAATGGCGAGGTTAGAATCTCACTAATATTTTTAGGTATAATCTTAACCTTATCTTTATAGAATACGTTGCGCCATTTTAGCAACTCTAGGTCTGAAAAAGTTGCGAAGTGCAAGCTTTCATCAGACTTTTGTCTGCGTTTATGAAACTCTTTAACTAATCTTGGTACGCTAGGCACTACGTTCTTAAATTCATTATATTTCCACATAGTATATTCGCTTTGATTGAGACCATGACCTACTTTCAAGCGAACACCATGGCCATTTTTCTCTAAATGACCATCACCTAAAATTGTACCCACTAATATTGCGTTCTGTCTTGGTGACAATAGCATACTGTATAAGGTTTCTCTCACTTCCCACGGTATTATCATAACATATCTGGGTTGACTTTGTTATGACTTCACCGTTTTCAGCTGAAGTTGCAAATTGGAAAAACCAATCTACCAACTCGAATTACTTCGAGTACGGCCCAATTTGAGCCGACATCGTATATTCTTCTATTATCTCTAATAGTATGGACTATATCTTCATCCTTTCTACAAAATAGTAGAGGAGGAGCTGGCGTTTTAACCATTCACAATAATAAATTATTCCTGAATAGTTCCAATTCGATGATTATCGAATTAAGTCTCTACAGGGGGTCCGATGGTTATCGGACCTTCCCACGGTATTGTCCATTACTTACATTTTACCACGCAAGTAGGTGGAGTCCACCGTTTTCAGCCAGATTTATTGCCATTTAATTCTGCAATTTAAATGGTTCCAGGTACAGTATCTCTACTGTAGCACCCCGATATGTTAAGGTGCCGAACACTGCCGTCGCTATGGACGCTCGGGCAGTACCAGCCTGTTATCCCCGGAGTAGCTTTTATCTCTTGATCGTTGCCCCTCCTACGAGGAAGCATTGGTTCACTAACACCTGCTTTCGCATCTGCGCGACACATCCGTCTTGCAGTTAAGCCAGCTTATGCGTTTGCACTATCGCCGCGATTTCCATCCGCAGCTAGCTGACCTTAATGTAGGCCTCCGTTACTTTTTGGGCAATTATGTTCCCTAACTTGTAACGCATTGAAGGAAGTACATACGGAGATACAATCTCCGCGAATGTCTGCACACTTTCGGCTGCAAGGGAAAGTGCGTAGCCATGTCCTTCGTCGCGTCTTTTTCTTAATACTGCTTTTATCTTAAACTTTTTGAATAGCACATCGATAAGCATCGTGAGTTCTTTTTGTCCGAAACTTTGTGTATGAATCACGAGTGATCTATGGAGTTTTGATTTTATTGAACCGTCATCCATAAACCATACCGCTAAAGCTATTGGCGTTAAGATTCTGCCAATAAATTTCGGTATAATCTTGATACAATCCTTATAAAACTGCTGCGCATAAAAGCGCAGTGCTCCATGACTCAGCGTCGAGAACCAATAGTTATCGCGCTCCTTACCATAACTCATACGTCTTTTTATTTGAGGTTGTGTTAAAACCCAATCTTTCAAGATTGTATATTTCCAATTAACGTATTCTTTCTGAATAATAGAATGCTCTATTTTTAATCGAAAGGTACGACCTTGATTTTGAGTTTCTAAACAACCATCACCTAATAAGGTTCCGACAATAAGATCTTTCTGAATCGATGAAAGTTTAAGTTTTTGCTTATAACGTTCGATCTGATTTGATCTCATAATTTAGGTCGTCCGACGTAATGTCGAACTCTTATGGTCGCCCATAAGTTCAGACTATATCACTATCTCCGATTTTCATCGGAGATATTCAGCGTTTAGTCGTTGAGGGGTTAATCCCGACATTACGTCGAGACAACTTCCCTGCTGATTGACCGCACTACAGAATTTTCACGTGTTGTCGACCAACAACGTATCTGTAGATACTAAGCCACTTACTGACGTTCTGAGAATGTCAGTAGGGCACGGTGTTTCCAGCATACAGCTGATTTTGCATTCTGGAATTGCTTCCAGAAGGCCCCTGAGGAGATTCCCGCTTTGTGACGTCCCACTTCGTGGGTCCCCGCCACGCGTGAACCTTCTCCTTGTGCGGTTAAAGTAACAAACCGCTTTTTTTGAGGCTGCAGCCCCAGCAAAACTACCCGGCAGGCACTGTCTTGATCAAGCCCTATTTGCCGACGAGTTTGCAGGAAACTAAAAATAAAATACTTCACCTTACCGAAAAATTACTATTTTTTGTCCCTGCTCGTAAACAAACAGGGCCTGACCAGTTAGAATTACAAATTTTACAGATGGCTGTTTCATTGTCGGATCCACGTTTCCCGAGAGAAACGCTTCAAATCCTCACCACTACGCTACGCAGTAAAACTCGCAACCCAATACCAACCTATAGTAAAGCTTCCGGGGTCTTTCCGTCTTGGTGCGGGTAGTCAGCATCTTTACTGACATTGCATTTTCACCGAGCTATTGGCTGAGACAGTCTCCCGGTCGTTCCGCTATTCATGCGCGTGGGAACTTACCCCACAAGGAATTTCGCTCTTTGTTAAGTTAGTCAATTTTATATTGACCGGTATCTCTACCCTCTATGTCGCCATAGAGATCGGACTCTATCTTCTCCGGTTCAAACCGGAGTTTGGCGTATTAGTCTCTGAGGATCCTTTAAGATTGGTTAAAATCTCTTGAACTCTAATTCTTCTATTCTTACCGCCATAATTCATTGGTCGCCGTAATTCAAGAATAGTTGCAATACCTTCTCTCGTCAGATGTGCACCATCCCCCATCAGTTCCGCAATTTGCTGAAATATCAGAAAATCATTTTGTTTCTCTGATCGCAAATGGAACTTTAGAAAAAATGGGATAACACGTTCAATAATCTTTCGAAATTCTACAATCTCGAAATAGTGAAGATTATCTAAACGTTTTCGCACATATCCAACCTGAAAAGTATCTCTTAACAGTTCAAGTGATAGAGCTCCCTTTTGAGAGACATTGAATGCAAGAGATGTTTTCCATCCCAATTTATACCCCGGATGCTTGCGAATAGAAATATTGAAACTTCCTTCGCCGTCAACAAATCCAGAAATATAATATCCAATATCAATAGGAATTCTCTTCAACCATCGTATCGTTTCCTGCTGATTGTCCCCACGAGAAACTTTTTCACTTTGGTACATAATAATATTGTACCATGAGTAGCTCTCGATACAACGGGAGTTTCCAGCATACAGCCAAATTTTACAAAGGCAGCTTTCCTACCTTTGGACGATTCATCGTTTTATTAGTTCTCGAAGTAAGCTTCGGAACAGCCTCATGGTCGCCCATGAGATCGGACTCTATCTTCCTTGCCATTTGGCGAAATGGTAGGTCCAACGTATTAGTCTCTGAGGACTCTCTTCGATATGCATCGAAGGTTGCCTGCTGATTGTCCGCATCGATCAAAG
>CAYUQA010000005.1:0-3287 GCA_964446135.1 uncultured Candidatus Saccharibacteria bacterium
CTGATACTTTTGGGTGTCAAGACATACCCGCAACTTATTATCATAAAACAAAATCTAACCAGCGCAGTAGAAACGGTCTGTGGTTGTACCAATCCGGCAACGTGGAGTAGCCACCCACTGCGGTCGGCTGGTGTCGCGCTGGTGGGACTGTTGTTGTTGATATTTTTTACGGTTGTCATTATACAGCTCTTTCGATTCATACAAGCAACGATACAATTTATTCGACAGAATTTAAAAAACAGCATTGCTCACCCGTCTCCTAAATTAGAGAAAGCCGTGCGTATCGTTGGTCTTGATACACGCGTACGAGAAGTGAGGAGTACCCAGCCGTTAGTGTTCTGCTTTGGTTTTTTTGCGCCGCGAATCTGCATCTCATCGGCCTTAGTCGAGCGTTTAGGCGATAAAGAATTATTGGCCGTTCTTTCCCACGAACAACATCACATGGTCACTCATGAACCAATCAGAATGCTCCTTGTTAAATTATTCGGCAGAAGTCTCTGGTTTATCCCATGGTTTAATCTTCTTGCTAAAAAATATTTCACGTATGCCGAACTAGCCGCCGATGAGCATGCTACGAGACAACTCCACGACAAAGCATCACTCGCTCGTGCGTTAGATACGATTATCTCTTGGGGCAGTATGACTGCCGCTCGAGACTCGTTAGCACTCTCTTTTTTTGAAACGGTTATTGAGGAGCGCATTAATACATTGGCTGATGACCACTATCTTCCTCGCTTTACTGTTTTTACTTCCCGGTCGATAGCGAGCAGTTTGGCTTTGGGTTTTCTGGTGTTCTTTGCGAGCCCACTTCTTACTCATTCTCAAATGATGGTAGCAGAGGGTGCTCCGGGCTCGTGCGCTCGGACCGCTATCGACACCGTCGCCGATGTCCAAAAACAATGCGCGGTGCATACTGTTTCGGCAATCGAATCCGAACAAATAGTCTATTCTGTGGATGCCAGAGCGAAATGAAAGGATTATTTGGCAACTGTGGATAATTAAAATTTGATATTTCTTCAACAGTCTACTACACTATGTAGTAGGTAAGTTTTTTTAAAAAATTTTTCACTTATCCACTAACGCTAAACTCTATGAATACTCCAGAAACAACCAAAGTGGAAGCCGCAACACCGAGCACCACTATGGTGTTGCGCATTCCAAAGCCAAACGTGCAGAGTGTCGTATTAGGTCTTGTGGCAGTTATTACTCTCCTCCAGACAGTCCAGCTTTTTGCGATCAGCGGTAAGGCAGGTTCAGTGCAGGTTACGTCGGCACCTGCAACAACGTCAAACGCTCAAGGAAACGGAGCCGGCAACAACGCCGATGTCCCCCAGTCAATGGTAGGAGGTTGTTAAAAATAAATTCATTCATTGGAGATGATGGTCTCACCAATAAAAGGAGTTGATAGCCCATGGGGTAGAGTTTTTTTGTGGGTTGCACTTATTGCAACGATAGGTGGGGCTTTGTTTGCCGCAAAAACTCTTTCTATTATCAATAAGAATATTGCAGACGCGAAAGAAGCTGCACGGCCCGCTGACGTCAAGATTACCATCATCACCGCGCCAGACTGCGCTGGTTGTTTTACTGTGCAGAGCGCGGTGGCAAATTTTAAAAAACAAAATGTGTCTGTGGGTGAGGAGAAATCAATTTCTTTTGATTCCGATCAAGCGCAATCTTTTATTAGAGATTTGAAGATCTCGCGAGTGCCCACCTATATCGTTACCGGGGAAGTCGGCAAAAAAAACTTTGAACAGTTTATCAAAAGCAATGGGGAGGTGAAAAACGATACTTTTGTATTTACGAACGTCACCCCTGTTTTTTTGGATCCTCAAACGAAAAAGGAATTTGGGAAAGTGGTAGCCACTATACTCACGGATGCTTCATGCCCGCAATGTTTTAACCCAAAGCCAATCATCGATTCGTATAAAAAATCCGGCATTATAATTACTGATATAAAAGAAATACCCTTTAATGCAGCTGATGGCAAAAGCATTATTAGCCGGTACAAGATTACGAAAGTTCCCACGTTTCTTTTCTCAAGTGACGTTGATTTTTATGATTCTGTCAAGAATAGTTGGCCGCAAATCGGTACCATTGAACAAGATAAAACGTATGTGGCTCGCAATGTGCCGCTCCCATACCGGGATGTAGTAAAAAACCAGGTGGTGGGGTTAGTTGATATCGTGTATCTTACCGATGCGACGTGCGACGGCTGTTATGACGCGGTACAGACGCACCGTCCCATTCTTACGCAGGGACTGGGCGTAGGACTGCGCTCTGAACGTACCGTTGATATCAATTCGGCTGCCGGGAAATTGTTCGTGAATAAATATAAAATTACCAAAGCACCCACCATTCTTTTATCACCAGGGGTGGATCAGTATACCAATGTAAAAAATGTTTGGGAGAGCGTAGGAACGGTTGAACCTGATGGGTGGTATGCATTCAGGAGACTACAAGCATTGGGAGGGGCTGTCTATAAAGATTTAGTCACCAATAAGATTATTCAGCCAGCACAGTCATCCGACGCCGGGCAATAACATTATGCATACAAAAGGAATAATACCATCGCTGCGGATTATTTTTAATCAACGTGTCTACCGAAATATCGCTATTGGCGTTTCTGTTGTCGTTGCTTATTTGTCCTACTGGTTACTGTACCGGGTTACCACCTTCCAGGCATTTTTGGACATGATGCGTAATGGAGAATTTGGGAAGTACAGTTTTTTGTATGGAGTCACGTATATTCTTACTACCCTTCTTATCATCGGACTTTCTGGTATAAGCTTTGCCGTGATGGTGTGGCTTTTCACCCATTCCAAATTAGCAAGGGGTAAAAGTATCGGAGCAAATGTGGGAGGATTTGCCGCCAGCATGCTGGGGATGGGATGCCCGGTGTGCGGGGCTTTTCTTTTATCGGCATTGGGTTTTGCCGGTGGACTAGCAGTACTTCCATTGCAAGGATTGGAACTTAAATTTTTAAGCGTGGGATTGCTTACCGCTTCGACCGTCTACGGGGCAAGCAAGGTTAAAAAAGTATCAACAGATAAGGATTGCGATGCATGTGTCGTTCCCCTCGTAGGGCACACGCCCGTTGTTGTACCCCTCCAAAAAATATTTGTTTTTATTCTTGCAGGAATTTTTTTACTCAATCAATTTCTTATCGGCCAAACTGCCGCGAGTATGGGAATAACGTCTCAGGGTACGAGTTTTTTTCCTTCAAGCACCAGTTTTATTGGCCAATTATTCGGAGTAAAAACCGCTTCAGCCAGAATTATTATTGCTCC
>CAYUQA010000006.1:0-5465 GCA_964446135.1 uncultured Candidatus Saccharibacteria bacterium
TCTCGCCTGTCATATGTCACATTCGTGACATATTCTACAAACTGCGCGCCCGGCAGGGCTCGAACCTACAACCTACTGCTTCGAAGGCAGTCGCTCTTCCGATTGAGCTACGGGCGCTCGTAGTTGATATACCTACGAAAAATAACAAAAATCCCGCTTTACGGCAAGGATTTTTGTTGGGCGCGACGGCCCCCTATTTTTACTCAATAACGGCTATTTCTAAAGTACGGCGACCAAAGGCGCGAGCGTCATCTATATTTTTCATCCAGATATCAGCATGGTAGGTATAGCCGTTTTCAGGGCTTGGTGCATAGCGTTTGTTCATACGGTCCAATACATAGAAGGTTCTATTGCCGAATCCAGAGATCTTAACCTTTGTATTAAAAGGTAAGAAGTTGGCAGCAATAACGTTTTCTACGTTGGCCTCACAGACGTTATAGCCAGTAGCGGTTTTACATGGAGTATCATCGGTCTGACCCTTTATAGAGTTATAGGCAGAAACGATAACCTTATAAGTACGTATTACCTTTTGGGTAGTGGTGGCCTCCTTGTCCTTGGTTGGTGAGTTGTCAGCATCGGTATTAGGAGCAATGTACGACAAGCCATAAGAAAACGAGTCCTTAGTAGTTGAACCAGCAACCCAGTCGAATACACCGGCATTAGCTGAATTCGTTGAGAAGATAGAGATTACAACCAGTATAGCCAATACGGTGACAAAGCTATTAAATTGTGTTATAATCTTATTCATAATATATACTGAAAAAGCTTATTTATTGGGCTTTTCCAGGTAACATAAAAACCCCTCTCGGGGCCTTTAACTTATACATCCATTATAGCACAAACCTAGTCAAATGTCAAGTTTGGGCTATATCATATTTAGGCCTATTTATAGCAGATAACAGGCTATAATGCAAGCGTTTTAAAAGCCCTATTTCTAGGGCCTTTTTTGACTTGTTTTTGGGGTGGGTGCTTTAGCCGTAGCCGCCGCGCATAGGAACGCGATCAAGTCTGTAAATAAGGTCGATTTTGAGATACTCATACTCTGACATATAGCCCCTCTTCATCCATTCGGGTGCTTGGGGTAAATGCCATTTTTGGTCCCTTGTCTCTGTGGCCGAGCTGTCGATAGGCACATCTATGATATAATTTGAGATGTGCTCTTCGTAAAAACAGTTTATGAAATCAACTGTTTTTACTGAAGCCAGCCCGATTAGAAAACTTAAGCCGAACACAAGAAGTCCCGCATCCATTTTTTCATTCGGGAAATTCCTTTCTTTATATTATTAACGAACAAAAACAAAATAGCCCAAAAGGGCTATTTTGTCAAATGAGCGGGTAAGGGGAGTCGAACCCCTCTCTGAATCTTGGCAAGATCCCATAATGCCGATATACGATACCCGCGCTATATTTTTAATCCATCTATCCAGCCCATTATTCTATGGTATAGACTCGTGCTGTTTACGGATATCTGGATAGTGCCGTATGGTAGAATATTGTAAGGTTTTTTGTGCTGACTTGATATACTAACACCGTAATAAAACTTACCAAATCTATCATTACTAATATTGGTGATTTTACTCCAAAAGTCAAGTAAGTAATTTGCGTTTTGATATTGGTATATCCTTATTTCTGCCTTAATTCTTTCTTCTGGTATTCCACAGCATTCTCTTATAAAACGTAGATAAATTTTTATAAATTCAGGATCTGAGTTCGTGAGTCTAACTGGATGAGATGTTTTTATTTTACCGTTTCTCAGGATGGGTCTCTTATAGCCCTCTGCCCAATAGAGTCCGATTCCAATAAGCCAAAGCTCTCTTTTAGATAAAATGCCAATATCCTGTTTCGCCTCTTGACGGGTTGATCGGGCTCTTGTCTCGGCAACTTTTGATTGAAGACGATTTCTTTTTATCAGTAGTTCTGTGCTGATCGATGATCTTTGATCTATGTTTTTTTGTGCTTCTTCGGATAAAACAAGATCTGAAAACCAAGCAGATAGGGTGCCCTTAGGAATCCCTAAAGCTTTTTTTATTTCAGTGTAACTTTTGCCTCGAAGACGAAGTTTAAGCGCGGCTGATTTATCAGACCTCATTACCTATAAGTATAGTACCGAGTGTTCATTTTCTAAGTTGATAATTGTGGATATCTGCATGTGTATAACTTTTAGATAACAAAAGTCCCCGTTTTATGGGGACTTTTGTTATCTAATTGTGCCGCGGGACAGAATCGAACTGTCGACGCCAGCCTCTTCCGAAGCTATTTGGACTATATCATCATCCCCCGATGTTACTTCGAGGGAGCTGGGCGCTAACGCAGGATTATCGTTGGGACTCACCTGCTAGTCTCTACACCTTCTCCGATACTTAAACCCATCGGAGCTTGGCTCGGGATTGTATTGATCCTCGATCAATCTTTCCCCGAGTTCACCCAGTTTTTCTCACTTCGACTTGCGTCGGAGGGCCCCAAAGATTTAGGGCTGCGCTCTACCACTGAGCTACCGCGGCATATGAGATAGTATACTGAATTTCTGAATTTTTTCAATAAAACGAATGTTTCGAGTTATCCCCTTTTCAGTCTTGCTATGGCGTGGTATATTTCTGAAAGTTTAACTAAAGTTTCTTTGAAAACAGGAAACAGAATTCATGCAAAGTATTGGAGGACGCAGAATGAATCAGCAAATTAATCCCGATTGGGATTATCGTTCATTTGGTATCGCAACAGAGTTGCTTCGTACCTTTTTTAAAAGAGAAGGTTTCGTTGAAGTCTATACTCAAGATCGTTCCGGTATTCTGTCAGCGTGTGAAAAGATTGAGAGTTTGACGCGCTACACGATGGCAGGCAAAGAACAATTTTTACCGCAAACTGGTCAGTTAGCACTTGCGCTGTATCTCTTAGATCATCCTGGAGAAGTTGGATTTTTCTCCATAGGTACCAGCTATCGAGATGAGCCACACCCTAAACCTGGACGGCACCAACTTGTGTTTTCAATGTTTGAATTTGAAACTCACGGTGACATGGATCGGTTAAGACAGCTTGAGACGAAGCTTCTACGCTCGGTTGGCTTTGAGTCTGAGCCCGCGGTGATCAACTATCGAGCAGCTCAAGAGCACTGTGGATTAAAGATTCAAGACTGCATTGAAGAGTCTCAAGAAGAGCAATTAGGAAGAGATCTTGGACCAGTCGTCTTGCTTCAAAATTTTCCAGTCATTGAGTCATTTTGGAATATGAAGCGCGGTGGCAATGGTTTAGCCTGCAAGATCGATGCTCTTGTGCACGGTATGGAGACAATAGGCTCAGCAGAGCGTAGTACCGATAGTAAACAAATGTATCTATCATTCTATGAAATGGCCGAAGGAAGATACGCATCGATCTTAGAAAAGATCGATGCTGAAAAGGTAAAGCAAGAGCTCAATGACCTTTTGGAGCGCAGTACCTTCCCGCGTTGCGGCGGTGGTATAGGGATCCCCCGATTTATTCGAGGATTAGCTATGTCGGGTTTACTTGGATAAACCCAGAAGACTCCCACCGGGGTCTTCTTTATATTGGCTTAGTTACGAATTTTGTAAGAATATATCTACGACCTCGCGACAATCATCGAACAGAGGCAGCGTATGAAGCTCTTTAAAAGGTACCCACCGGACGTCATCGAGCTCCTTGGTGTTGACTGTCACTGCTTGTGGGTTCTGGGGCGAGCATTTGTACGCAATTAAAATTCGCCACGTATTGCTTTTGGCGTGAAGCGATCGGCATACATGGATTGGTCGGTGTATGTCTACGACGATGCCCAACTCTTCAAGCAGCTCTCTTTTTAATCCTTCGTCAGGGTTCTCGTTATGGTTTAATCTACCGCCGGGCAATTCCCACAGGGAGTCACCAGCGCCTCTGCAAAATAAAACTTTTTCGTTATGAACTATAACTGCTTTTTGAGCAATTTTGCCGACAAAGTGTTCTTCTTGATCAGACATGAGTATAGGTGCGCGCGACAGGGCTCGAACCTGTGAACCTTCCGCACGTCAAGCGGACGCTCTACCAACTGAGCTACGCGCGCATATTAAAAAACAATAGTATGATAAAAATGACCTTTTGGCAATAATAAAAAGGTCGCCGAGTGGCGACTAGTGAACGAGTGGCGATAAAAAACGATAAAAGTATTCCAAAATATATCCCCCGACCATCCAATAAAAGAAATAGTCTATTCTGGTATAGCCATAAATATGTCGACCCGCTTTGTACTCCCAAGGACAAACGCCAAGTATTTTTTTAAATATGGAACCAAGGATCAGCTCAAAGATAATAATACTAGCGGCGTATATGACCATACGTATTAGAAAATGATGTGAGAAGATAATATTCCCAAGAAAATAAAAGTAAAAACCGGAGATACCATAACATGGCAACGTCCAGATTTGTGAGAAGCCACGCAATCGTAGGCCACGCCGTCGGATGGCATGGCGCACGCCAGTAAAAGCGATCTCCATAGACTGTCCCAGTGAGCCGAGTAATAGACAGACTATAAGAAGCGACATCGGGGCCTCCTTTGTAAGACTAACTTATTGTAAAAAAGCAAAAAGCATTCCCTTACTTTTTTAATTTAAAAAATAGCGGAATGCTTTTTGTCATGTGCGCGGGAGAGGACTCGAACCTCCACGTCCTTGCGGACACTGGCACCTCAAGCCAGCCTGGCTACCGTTACAGCACCCGCGCCTTTATTGTATTGTGATCTAAATTAACTGCCATTGCGTGCGAAATTTTTATAAATTTTCGTTCTAATTTAGGTACATCAGGCTTGTGATACATTTTTTTAATAATGATTTCCGCTTCTTGTTTAGCATATTTAAGCTGATATATACTTTTTGGTGGCCTACCGGTTATGTGTCCTAAGATGCCGAATAACTTTTCTATTTTTGTCCGTAACCACGTTATATACTGTAAGCTTGCAGAAGTAAAGATTACATAGAATAAAAAACTTGAAGCCCATCTCTTATCCCAATATGAGTAAAATGTGCCATCGCCATCTAAATTACCACGCAAAAAATCGGCAAAATATTTCGAAGGTATTTTGACAGTATCCATGGTTTTTGATTTGGCTGGAGTTAGACCTATGGACAAGAGAAATCTGTAGAAACTTACATCCCCTATTTGAATATAATAGTATTGTTTGCGTTCGCTATACCCACTTTTTTTCAGACTAACTTTATTGTTAATTTTTAGACAGTGCTGGATGGTATTAATTTGTTCCATATCTTTAGAGACAAATATCACATGTCTGCCTGTCTTTGAAAGATTGCCGTCTGATACTATAAGACCTATTACATAAGCCAGTTCCACTGACCATTTTGTATTAATTTTTTTAAGCGGCCGCATTATTTCAGTATACTTCAAAAATAAAGTGTATACCAAATTTCACCACGTCCGCTTTGAGTTGTTGTATAGAGTGAAAACTTATTCTGCAGAAGTCTCATTGACTG
>CAYUQA010000007.1:0-2244 GCA_964446135.1 uncultured Candidatus Saccharibacteria bacterium
GACTACACTGACGGACCAGCTAGATCGATTGGTTCGTGAAGCTAAAAATAAACTTTCTCCAGAGCAAGAAGCTCATTTTATCGACATTCTTGATCAATACAGCAAAGACAAATCAAGGCCGGTTCAATTCCAGATCGCAGAGATTATCGCCAAGTTAAGTCCCAAGAAGCTGTGAGAAAAAAATGATAATCCTTTAGTTATAGATAGCTTTGATTGACTCCAAGTCAAAAATCTGATAAAGTCACTCGCATACACATATGACGGAAACGGCAACAAAAACCTACGAACTCGCCTATCACTTGATCCCGGATTTAGACGATCAAACAGTCACAAAGAATAGCGAGGATATCCAAAATCTCATCAGCCAATACGGTGGCTATATTGTTGCGACTCATGCACCACAAAAAAGACACCTATCCTATCCTATCCAACACCATCGCTCTGCTTTTTTTGGCAGCTTTGATTTTACAGCAGAGTCAGAGACACTCGCCAAATTAAATAGTCAACTCAAACTGCAAACACAGATACTTCGTTTTCTTTTAATATCAAAAGAAATTCCAAAGATTATTGCCACATCCGACCAACAGATCAAACCGCGCAAAACATCCGATAAATCAAAAGAGGCTTCAAAAGCTGGCGGCAAACAACTCGAAAAAGAGCTTGAGAACGTTTTAGAGAATATAGACTATTAATTTTATATTAGAAGATAGGAATTGAGCATTTGGATAAGTTCAAGGCATAATGATGAGATTGGGGAACAAACCATACTTTTTTAATCGTATGGAGTGGGCAATCGAATCATTATAACGCAGAAATTGGGCAAATGCTCAAGTCCTAAATAGATTATGAATTTGAATAAAGTACTATTGATTGGCCGTCTGGCGGCTGATCCGGAAATCCGCAACACAGCCAGCGGACAGCTGGTTGGTACAGTACGGATCGCAACCAGTCGTGTTTGGAACGATCAATCAGGTCAGCGTCAGGAACAAACAGAATTCCATAGCGTAGTTTGTTGGGGTAAGCTTGCCGAGCTCGCCCAAAAATATATGCAAAAGGGACAGCTTGTGCATTTTGAAGGCAGACTTCAGAATCGTTCTTGGCAAGCTCAAGATGGCACTAAACGCTACGCCACTGAAGTCGTTGCTGAAAATCTCCAGCTTGGTCCGCGTGCCGCCGGCGCCAGCTACTCACCCGCCGGTGGTAGTCCAGCATCAGCACCGTCTTCCAATTGGAAACCACCTCAAAAACGGCCACCTAGTACAAAAACTGCCAACGATGAAGACCAAATTCCGGTCATTCATGAAGATGAGCCAGTCAGCAATCCGACCGTATCTGATAGTTCTATCGAATCACAAGAGATTGACTTAAAAGACATTCCGTTTTAATATACACCCCATAATGTCCACAAATCAAAACTGCCAAGGATGCCAAGGCAAAATCCAAAATATAGACTTCAAACAGGCCGATCTACTGCGTAAATTTGTTTCGGGTACATTCAAGATTATCTCATCTCGACGCAATGGTCTGTGCCAAAAACATCAGCGCGAAATCTCACGCGCCGTCAAACTAGCCCGCTTTATGGCTCTCCTGCCCTACACCCGCAACCAAATCTACAAACGCTAACCTATCTCCAATCTAAAACGTCCTATAGACTAGGACGTTTTAGATTTTTTGAGGGGGAAGAAATGAGTTTTTTACAGGAATGCGAAAATTTTTTCCTGGAATATTCAAAAAGAAAACGCGAGAAGCGTACCATCAAGCTGATACGCGATCACATTGGGTACATAGCAGAACTAAGTATATACACATGGCGAACCTGTAGACATAGACCGATTTGCAACGTTATGAAGCAGGACCAATATGACTCTTACCGAAGCATCCGGCTTCAATCAGTCGAAATCGCTGAGATGAAAGCCACCGCCGAATGTTTCGAAGCAGAATTCGTTATGCCAGCAACGAAACGTTGACTGGCTCTTTTTATACTTCAGCTACTGCAGCCGCTTTTTGGACAGCATTGAGGATATCTTTTTCGATGGTCGGATTTTCTTTTAAAAATGCGCGGGCGCCCTCGATACCTTGGCCTAGTTTTTGTTCGCCATACGTGTACCAACTGCCAGCTTTGGCGACGACACCGAGTGCGGCACCGGTATTGACTAGGTCAGCAAGACGCGAGATGCCTTCGTTGTATAAAATATCAAATTCGGCAGTACGAAATGGCGCGGCGACTTTGTTTTTGACGACTTT
>CAYUQA010000008.1:0-2301 GCA_964446135.1 uncultured Candidatus Saccharibacteria bacterium
ATAAGCCGAAGAAAAAGATGCCAAATTGCTTGTTGTGAAGCGAACCAAAAAACTTATTATTACGCAAAAAGACAGTTGTCAGAGCAACATACATGATCGACAAAGCAATCAGCGGCTCAACAATACGCGAACTCAAGGTCAAAATACTCGTTCCGGCTAAGATCAACGTGATGCTGTGAGAAACAGTAAAGATTGACGTAAGCTTCAATATGTATCTGAAGGAAATAAAAACCAGCAACAACGACAAGACAAACAAGACATGGTCCGGCCCGCTCAAAATATGTCCGACACCCAGTCTAAGAAAATCCCAACCATTATGAAGAAGCCCTTGGCGCGGGTTACGAATCGTCTGTAGGAGCTCTAGCTTATAATGTGGGTCGTTACGATAAAGCTCTGGTTTGCTATTTATAAAATCTTCTAGCTGTTGTGGAGAAGCACTTGGGTTTTCTTTAATATAATTCAATAACTCCTTTGGTAGCAGTTCGTGTGCCTCGGTGCTCGATGGAACCAAAAATACACCAACAGATAAGACAAAAAATAATAGTCCAAAAATAATTTTTTTCATATTTATTTTGTTAATTCTTTTAAGTGCGCGCTCAAAAGAATTGAAAAATCTGGATTATACTGTGTTGCTAATCTAAAATATTGCTTTGCCTGTTGTGGTTTTTTAAGCGCTTCGGCAATTAAGCCAGCATGATAATACAGTACTGGATCCCGCGTTTTTAATTTGAGTGCGATATCACTATATCGAGCCGCCTCAGCATAGCGACCATTTTTATAATACGCCCACGCCAAAACATCAGCGCTATAGAGGCTTGGCCGATCCTGCCATGCCTGCTCGGCCTTCTTGAGTCCAAGGATATTATCTAGATCTCGATCAAGAAGAAAAATAGCGAATTCAGAGTCAACTTTAGTTCCCTTCCTCTCAAAATCCGCATAACTCGCCTGCACTAAAGTATAATATTGCATAGCCCGTGCCTTGTCCCCGCTGACGGTATAAAAATCTCCCAAATCAGTAGCGTGTTCGGCAATGGGCAAAATATCGAAGGCCTTTTTAAGATACTCCTCTGCGTGTCCGAAATCATTCTTAAAGAAAGCCATTCTGCCAAGCCACTGCAAAGCACGCGCATAGTCTGGCAACACATAGATTGCATGTTCAAACTCGCGTTGCGCAGCTACTTTATCATGAGTAAAATACAGCTTGCCTAGTTCTACGCGCGCCCAAGCTTCATTTTCTTGGAAAGCGCCACCGGCCTGTAATGCAGATAGCATCGCCTGCTCCGCACCAGAAATATCACCATGTAATTCTCGTAAATGAGAAATGCGACTATATGAAGCAAAATCTGGTCGTAAGTTGACCATTTTTTGCAAAGTCGCTACGGCTTGATCATACTGACCGAGCTCAATTTGCGCATCAGCAAGAATACCATAATATCTAGCTGTCTCCGGTGCTCGCTCGACTGATTTTTGGGCAAAAATCAGTGCATTTTTGAAATCATGCCTTCCGGCAAATACTGCTGCTCGGATCGTGGTAAACTCGGGATTCTCTGAATCTATTTTCTCGGCACGATCCATGAGATCAAGAATTTTTTGATAATAAGATATATCAGCTGTTTCGCGGACCTTTTGTAAATAAAGATATGCCAATCCAGAGTATGAATCTGGTCTATCAGTCTGAACCGTAAGCTGTCTTTCGGCTTTTTGGATCGCTAAATCAACTGCGGCAACAGTTTTATCTTCAGAGATAAAACGAGAAACCAGAAAATATGAACTAGCGGCTAAAATAATAACTAGGGGGATAGCATAGGTTAAAATTCTTTTTTGTATAGTCATAAAAAAAAATAAAAGAGGTAGTTTCCTACCTCTTTTATCATACCATGGTTATGATATTAGCTCAAATTATCGCGCTTGACATACTTTAACTGCCACGTCGGTAAGAGGACCATAGTAGCTTGTGACAGCCGCTTTGAAGTGACCCTTGTTACGGAGACACTGTTGGAGCAAACCAACACCTGCACCACGATTACCAATTCTCAAAGCCGTGACCGCGAGATCGCAACCGCAACCTCCGACTACTGGTGGAGTGTCTTTCATCATAGAGCCGCCCTCGCGCGATCCGTATGGATTATGATCAAAACCCTGCCATGGCAAAGCTATGTAGGGGAATGAACTGCGAAAATCTCTATCATTACTATCGACGCCATCACCCAACTGACTAGCAAGTGCATCGGGTGTGAAATTTGGGTGGAATAACTTATAAACCACACCAGCAACCGCCTGCAATGATATATCAGTAACATC
>CAYUQA010000009.1:0-6826 GCA_964446135.1 uncultured Candidatus Saccharibacteria bacterium
GTCAGCGGAACATAGATCGTGTCGTCGGGATTAAAACCCAATCCGGCACCGCCTTTCGCTTGAAGCACGCCAATTACTTTGAAATTGAGCTTATTGACGCGGATGGTTTTGCCGACAGGATCATTGCCTTCACCGAAAAGGTCCTGCGCCACGGTGGGGCCAAGTACCGCAACTCGTCCCAAGCTCCGCAGATGCGCTTCGGTGATAAAAGAGCCCTCTGCCACAGAGATATTGCGCACCATGGCGTAGTCCGGCGATATCCCTATAACAGTCGAATTGGTATTGTTTCCTGCGGCAACAATTTGATATCGTCCCTGTCTCTCCGGCGATACGTACGCAACACCGGCGATTTGAGTGACCACATCGATGTCCTCGTTTTTGAGTGTCTGCGCCGAGCCACGCCCCTGAGACACGAAACCCCTGCCTTGCTGGGCGAATCCGGGACTTACGGTGAGCAAATTTGATCCAAGTCCCTCAATGCTTGATTGAATTTGTCCCGACGCGCCTTGTCCGATGGAAACCATAGCGATAACTGAACCAATACCAATGACAATGCCAAGAATCGTGAGGCCAGACCTCGCTTTGTTTGCCGAAAGGGCGGTGTATGTTTCTTGAAGAATATCTTGGATTTTCATTTTGCGTTGTGATTATTATTGATGACGCGCCGATTTCTCACTTTGCCGTCTTCCACAATATTTCCATCTCGGATATTGATAATGCGCTCCGCATGCTCGGCGACATACGGCTCGTGGGTGATTAAAACAATCGTGCGGCCTTGTTCTTGGTGAAGCCGCTGAAAAGTATCAAGCACCATTTCTCCTGTCTTTGTATCAAGGTTGCCCGTTGGTTCATCCGCAAGAATAAGCGCCGGGTTATTTACCAATGCTCGGGCAATAGCGACTCTTTGCATCATTCCGCCTGAGAGCTGATTTGAATAGTGATTCCAGAATTCTTCCGGGAAGGCCGATCCACGTAATGCCTCTTTTGCCCGACTCTCTCTTTCTTCCATTGAGACGCCGGCATATACTAAGGGAAGCGTGACATTGCGAAGCACGGTGGCTCGCGGCAGAAGATTGTATGCCTGAAACACAAAACCGATTTTTTGCATCCGAATATCGGCAAGTTCGTCATCGGAGAGTTTAGCGACATTATGTCCGTCCAAAAGATATTCGCCGTTTGTCGGTGTATCAAGACATCCCAGAATATGCATCAATGTGGATTTGCCAGAACCAGAAGGTCCCATAATGGCTACAAATTCTCCATCGTTGATTCTGAAAGACGCGCTTTTCAGGGCGTGTGTTTCTATATCTCCGTTGGTATACGTTTTGGCAATATTGTTACACTCAATCATAAATTTAATGACCAAATTCGCCGCCTCCGCCACCCCTGATTCCGCCACCGCCTGCACCCCTGCCGCCCGTTGGAAGGCCAGGAATTCTTAAACCTCCTTGTTGCTGGGTTTGTGATTGCACAGCGCTTGGCTGGATCATTCGTGTTACTACGACATCTCCCGCTTTAAGTCCCTCGACTACTTCCATAAATTCATCATTGGATGTTCCGGCTGTTACTGTTTGGCGACGGGGAACATTTTTGAGAATTGCGCCACTTACATTTGCAGCAAGAGCAATATTCTGATCGTCGCCTTCGACAATTTCCACATAACTTACCCCGCTCTGCGATTTTACCGCAGAGCTTGGAACAAGAAGAACATCTGGTTTTGCTTCGGTAACGATCGCGGCAGAAACGCTCATCGCTGTTTTTACGCGATCATCCTGCGTGTCAAAGCCGATTTTTACGGTGTAGGTGACAACGCCCTGCGAGACAGTACCTACTGCGTCTACTTCGGCGACCTGCCCAGTTATAGTGAGGTTAGGGATCGCATCAAAAGTAAGCGTGGCTTTTTGTCCGATCTTCACTTGTGCGACATCGACTTCATTTAAGGAAATTTCCGCAAGTTTTTGACGAGTAATGAGCATGGCAATAACAGCTGCGGATGATACGGGGTCGCCTTTTTTTGCATCTACTTTGGCAATGACACCATCAAAGGGCGCGCGAACAAAATAATCGGCAAGTTTTTCTTTAGCATCAAGCAATGCATTCTCGCGCTGTTTGATGGTGAGTTCGGAGGATTGAATATCGAGGGCATCTGCTCCGACTTTTAACTTAGCAAGCGATTCGGTTTTTTCGGCAATAGCGCGATCTGCATTTATGATTGTTTCTTTGCTTGTCTGGATAGTACGTTTGATTGAGAGAAGATTGAGGAGATGAGTGTTTGTTTTGTTGGTGTAAGAATCTAGGTTGGCTTGGTGCGTTGAAACCGTAGATGGAATAGGTATGTCGCGTTGCTCCATTGCGTCTTGAACAAAATCAATATAGTTATTTGATGTTTTTACCGTATCAGCGATTATTTTCGTTGTTTCGTATGTTTCTAAAATAAGAGCTTCAATCGTTTGCGTATCTGAGGTGCGCGAAGCTAACTTATAATTGTCGAAGCTTTTAGTGTAAGCAGATCGAGCTCTATTATAAGCATTATAGACATCGTCTCGATAACGGATCGTTTTATCGCGCTCGTCGTTTCGGTAGTCGGTCTGGTTAACATACCAAGTAATATTGTCTGAGTTACGATCAATCGTATTGTCAAAAAATGTATCCTCTAATCCCGCCATTATTGTCGGCAGATCAAGAAACGCATTGGCGACCGTATTGAATCCATCCTCGTATGCTTTTTTGAGATCGTCTTCTGCTTTTTGTTTTGACTCTTTGGCTTGCGCAAGCGAATTTTCTGCTTGGAGAATTGAGAGGGCATCGGCTGGTTTTTTCAGTTTCTCAAAAGAGAGTTTTGCCGATTCAAGATTTGTTTCGGCATCCCGAACTGCTTTTTGAGCATCTTTGGCATCAAGTTGGGCGATGAGAGTGCCAGCTTTTACTTCTTGTCCGTTTTTAACTCCCACATATACGATATCGCCAGACGCTTTTGGCTTAATATCGACTTGATTTGAAACTGAAACTTGTCCGCTTCCAGATAGCGAAACAATCATCGTTCCTTTTTGAACTTGCGCGGTGGCATAGCGAACTATACCGTTGTTGTTAAATATCTTTCCATAACCGAAATAACCAATGCCGACAATTAAAACTAGGGCGATGCCTGTAGTAAATTTGCGCTTGATCAATTGTGCGAATAATTTTGAAATCATAAATTAAAAATGAGAACGAGGTTGTTCGTGCTGTAGCCCGCTTGCTTCCTCTGCGCTAAAAACTCGAATCAACTTTGCCTCAATTTGACCTTGTTCATTCGGAGAGCCGATAATAGTAACTCGATCACCGACCTTAAGCCCGTCCGCTGCTGTTTCTGCGCCATTTTTTACCACAGTTTCTTTTGTGGTAACAATTATTTTTTCGACACCCTCGCGCCCATTAATTACAAAACCAGAATCGTTGAGCTCGATGATTTCTCCAAACGCTCCATGACCGCCGACAAAATCCCCAGCGGGAAAGCGGCGCCAGTCGCCGAAAAATCCGCCTCTGGGTCCGGCGAAATTTTTATGATAATTATCCGCCCAGCGATACGAATACCTTGCTTTAAGCGTGCCGACCTTGACGCCTGCACCGAAAACCAAAGCGAGGACAACAAAACCAGCAAGTCCAACAATAACCCACTTCAGGGCATCGGGATTTTGAAATAATTTTTTATTGTGTTGTTTTTCTTCGTTCATATTTTTAAGCTAAATGTCCCGCATGTAGAAGATAGCCGACTAACAATCTTTTTTTGTAAAGAAACAGGCGCAGAGTAAAGACCGCCAAAATCATATTTATGGTGAATAAGACAATTCCCGTAACTGGAAACGACTCGGCAACAGCCATAATGGAATCAGGCCAGAGCGAAATAAAAGTTCCGAGATCGCTTATCGCGATTGATATAAACTGGATAACTCCCGATTCAGCCATTTGTCCAGAAAAGAATGTCCAGGAAAACGGTGCGGCGGTGAAGGAAATGGCCAAAAGAGCAAGAAATCCCAATGCCAACCGTTTAGTACTCCGCAATTCCTGCTCACGCTTTATGGCAAGGATTATTCGGTCAAAAAGCCCTGCCGGCGGCTCTGGCGGTTCAAGATGGGTAAAAAGTTTTTCGTAATCTTTGCGCATATTGCCTTAGATACTAATACGACAAAGGGATGCATTTTGGTGCATCCCTTTGTTACGTCCCCGAAAAAAGGTCTAAATTCGGGACTCTATAAAAAATGTTGGGGAGAGGTTTGCGGCCTCTTTATATTAATACGAAAGAGATCGGTGTTTTGGTGCATTAAGATTCGGAAAGCAGATTCTTGAGCATAACAAGCGCTCGCCTGTGCTGCGACTTTACGGTATTGAGCGACTGACCAAGAGATTCAGCGATTTCTCGAAAGTTGAAGTGGTCGTTATAACGTAGAAAAAGAACCATACGATATTTTGGCGACAACTTCTCTATTGCCGATGTAAGCATTTGTGCCATGCCGGCTCTTTCCAGTAGTTCTTGGGGCAAAGGAGACGGATCGGCAAGCGTTTCGGTTATCATATTTTCTCCTTCCTCGTTTTCAAATTCAGAGAATGGGATAGCCTTTTTCTTTTTTAGAAAATCAATAGCGGTATTTTTGGCAATCGAAAAAATCCAAGTTTTGAAGTTCTTGTTTTGGTTGAATCTTTTGATATGGCGCCATATCTTTATGAACACCTCTTGCGTCACATCTTCCGCATCCTGTCCGCCGCCTACATATCTATAAGTAAAGCTGTAGATCGGTTTGAGATATCTCTGAATAAGAGTCTCAAGCGACTTTTCGTCGCCTGCGAGATAATCGGCGATAAGATGTTGATCCGAACGATCCATACGGCTAACGTTACCATAAAAATGATTAGTCATCAATTTGAAACACACCGTAAAGCCTACACGAGTATAGGATGCACCAAAATGCCCACCCGAGTCGTATTAGTTATTATCCCCCTGAGACCCGAAAGTTATCCACTATTGGATTAGTTGACTGGTCTCGACCATTAGCATAGGGGTGTATGTTGAAGGCAAACTTAGAAAGTCGAGCCTTCACAGCAAACTGACAACTGCATAAACAAATCCGTTCCCGAAAGGGATCAGTTCCGCGAAAGCGGAAATGAGTTAGAGCACGGAATTGGCTTCGCTACCGAGATTGTTTTAATGTGAGCAAACGCTCTTCCATTAAACTGATTTTGGTGGTATCATAATCATGCCATGCCCTTTTGCAAAAGGGCGGCATGGAAATCCTGCCGCAAGGTAAGGTACAAGGCCACCCGTGAGCTCTAACTCTGGGTGGTTTTGTTTTATGCACCAAAATAAGTAAATAATTATCATGCAATTTAAAGAAGCAATCGATCAATTCTCTGACTGGCGCAGATTCAAAGTGAAGAAGCAGACGGTCAAGGGCTACGACCAGACATTGAGACAATTCTGCCTCTTTCTTCGCAACCCCCAGATCGAGGACATAAGCATCCATCATGTCATGGATTATTTGAATGGCATGAAAGAACTGGGGTGGGACCAAAACAGCTTTGTGGGGAAGTGCATGGCTTTGCGGAAGTTTTTTGAATTTTATCGGTTGCAAAATTATGCGGTCATCGATGAGAACCTGATCCCGATACCCAGCAAAGAACACAAGCTCCCAAGGGTTGCAAAAGAGTCGGATTATAGACAACTGGTTGCCGCCATACCCGCAAAGACCACTGATCCTCGCCATATCCGAAACTTAGCCATCGTGAACTTGTTATGGGACACCGGCGCGAGAAACGGAGAGGTGCTCGCATTAGATGTAGCCGATCTGGACATGGAAAGGCGCCGAGCGGTTATCAATACCGAGAAATCAAAAGGAAGGCGGCCGTTTCGGGAGTTATTCTGGACACAATCAACCAACGACAATATATATGCTTGGTTGAAAAAAAGAGAACACCTAAAAAAGACAATGGATTTCAAAGAACCAGATGCTCTCTTTCTCTCGATATGCGCAGGCCAGCACGATACGACCGGCAGACGATTCACTATTCGAGGAGTCGGCGAAATGTTAAGGCGTTACTCAAACAGGGCGAAGTTGCCTTACTTGAATGCTCATAGTTTTCGACACCATATGGGGCACCACATTATACAGAGCGGCGGATCAAGTGCTGATGTGATGAATATTCTCGGCCACTCGTCGGTCCAGAGCTCGACAATTTACACGATGATGACCGATCACGAATTGGAAAAGAGATATCGAGGATTCATGAAAGATACTCCAACAAAAGAAAGAGTAGAGAGGGTAGAGAGAGCAGAGAGGATTGCGAGAGTCGAAAACTCCGTAGAGAAATTTGCGAGACCCGTCGTCCCATTGCGAGATTAACCCGATGTGGGCATCCATCAGCTTGATAAGATACCCCGATAAGTTATAATGAAAGTACGATTTGACAACTGTGGGCAACTCAACTTGATGACTTTGACATGTTAGCATAGGGTTGTCCTTGCAAGACCAAGACAGACCTTTGACAACCCGACTTTTACTCCCAGACGATCCCGTAGCAAAAATGCCACGGGGCCGCCAGGGAGTAAAAGAAAAACTCGTAAGACAAAAGGTTTTGGGACTACCCAAAGACCCGCATGACAATTAGCCCAGTGGATGAAATATAAGAAATGCCATGGACAATGAGGAATTAAAAAAAATAACCCTCAAAACGCAAGGAAAATATTGTAAAAACAAAAAATATAGGTAACAATAAAAATATGCTCAAAACAGCTTTAGATAAAGCACAATTGAATACCTTAATTAAACAACAAGTTATTACGGTGTTGCGTGAA
>CAYUQA010000010.1:0-1988 GCA_964446135.1 uncultured Candidatus Saccharibacteria bacterium
GTTGATATCTTCTGAAAAATTGATTAACTTGCCAATCGAAATATCCAGCTGTTTGCCGAGGTCTTTTGCTTTTTTCTCAGCGTCTTTGATGGCCAATTGTCGTGCTTCGGCTTTGAGTTTTTCCGGCTCATCGATCTGGAAACTCAACTGGTTGACTTGGTTGACACCGGCACTAACGATACCATCAAGCACGGAATTTGCCTTATCAATCTCGCGAACCTTTACTTCTATCGTCTGGGTTACCTGATAGCCAGTAATCTTTTGACCCAAAATCTGCGAATAGACATAGGTCGGATATATATTGTATGAGGTAGTTTTAATGTCTTTGTCTTCAATATTCTGTTTTTTTAGAAAATCGGTCACCGTCTTTGATTTGGCACTATTTTTATCCTGCGCCTCTTTTGAAGTTGCTCCTTCGGTCACTATCGAAAAGCTGGTCACGGCCACGTCTGGTTTGGCTACTATTTTGCCTTGTCCAAAAAATGAGACTGTATTTGTATTGGTGGCCGAATTACGGGTATGCCCGGTCAGTACAAACAGATACATCGAAAGCATCAAAAGCGCTAGCGAGCCAAAGAACACTAGAGATTTATTTATGTTATTCATAATAGGCATATATCGAGTATACTTTTCCTGGCGAAATTTTTAAATATTGAGAGAAAAAGCTGAAGATCGAGAAGGAATAGTCACTACTATTCCGACGAGGTCTGAAGTTTTTGTAGCCAAGATTTAGAAATTGCAGCGGAAAGGGTATATTTGATATGTGCCTAAAGTATGACACATAAATGAAAAATAGTGAAATCATTCTAATTCTGGATAACATCCGGAGCGCCCACAATGTCGGCTCTATTTTTAGGACGGCTGATGCGGCTGGTGTCGCGAAAATTTATCTCTGTGGCTACACACCAAAGCCAGTATTTAGTATCAATAATCAGGTATTAAGTATAAATCAAAAGATCAGAAAAACCGCTCTTGGAGCAGAGGAAACAGTTCCGTGGGAGCATGTGTCGCAAACATGGCGGCTGGTCGAAAAATTAAAAGAGCGCGGCGTTTTTGTCGTCGCGCTTGAACAAGACAAGCGATCAGAGAATATTTTTAATTTTAAGCCACGCTGGCCACTGGCGCTGATCGTCGGCAACGAAGTGACTGGGATCAATACTGCGCTTTTAAACCGAGTAGAGAAAATAATTGCCATACCGCAGTATGGCGAAAAAGAATCTCTGAATGTCAGCGTAGCAATTGGAGTCGCGCTGTATACGTTGACCAGGAGATTGTAAAAAGTTGTATTTTTATTTTTGAAAGATTTAAATAGACTATTGTGCAAGCATCCGTGTAGGGATGTGTGATAAATCTAGGCCGCTCCCAAAATACTGAAATACATTTTTTACAAAGATATGAAGCAACTTTCCTACCACACTCACAATCATATAAAACTATTTCTAGAACATTCTGACTCCCACAAATATCACATCCTCTCATAAAGTCCTCCCTTCAAAAAATAAATCTATGATCAAAGTACCACATAAATCACTAGAGCGCAAGATTATTTTGTCAGGCTATGATTGGATCATTGGTGTTGACGAAGTCGGCATGGGCTGTCTTGCCGGACCAGTAACTGTCTGCGCGATCGCTATACACAAAGATTTTTACGCAAAATACTCCCATAAACTTGCTCGCCTGCGCGATTCTAAACAATTACTCGCCCATCAGCGGGAAAAATATGCCGCCACACTTATGAGACAAAAACACATCCGCCATGCGCTCCATTCCTGCACGCCAGCCACCATAGACAAGCTCAATATCTATCAGGCATCGCGTTACGCAATGCAACGAGCAATCGCTAAGTTACGACCTAATACAACAAAAAGCTTCGTCCTCGTCGACGGACCACGCACAATCCAAAAAATTACATTACCACAACAAGCGATCATAAAAGGCGACCGGCATATTTTTGCCATTGCCGCCGCTTCGATCATCGCCAAAGTCCA
>CAYUQA010000011.1:0-1749 GCA_964446135.1 uncultured Candidatus Saccharibacteria bacterium
AAAGTAATCTCGGTAATTATGCCGAGTGTCCCCTGGGCCCCAACAAAAAGCGGCAGTAAGTTGATATCGCCGCTTGGACGAATTGTATTCCAAAATGCGTAGCCGGCAGAATTTATAGAGACATCAGGTTTGGCAGATAAGATGGTATCGCGATTGTCGTCGATAAGTTTGATGGATTTTTTATGGAATGTCTTTTTCTCTATCTCGTTATTTTTATCATAAGATAGGGTATATTCGTGTCCGTCGCTCAAAATAATTTTTAGTTTTTCGACATAGCGTTCGGTTTTACCGTAAGTCAGACTTTTTTCGCCACCGGAGTTGTTGGCGGCCATACCGCCGACGGTGCAGATCTCTCTTGATGCTGGAAATGAGGGTAGTAAAAGATTTTGTCGTAGCGTTGCTTTTTCGAAATCTCGATAATAAACGCCCGGTTGAACGACAGCACGATTTTGCCCGATCCGGATAATCTGATTAAAATATTTGGTCATATCAAGCACTATTGATGCGCTCAAAGGACCACCGGTCATATCAGTACCAGCTGAACGTGCTGTCAAAGATACTCGCTGATGTGGATGATTCTGGTTGTAGGTGTTAACCCAGACAACAAGATCTTGGATCTCTTTGCTTGAACGTGGAAAGATCACGCATTGCGGCGTGATCTTAAAAATACTGGCATCAGTGCTATATTTTGTTTTGGTGCTGATCGAATCGGCGACATCAAAACCGCGTTGCGTTAGTTTTTTAATTATTTCTGTCGATACGAAATCAGCCACATTTTATTTTTTGAATGCTTTTGTAATAGTAAAACTTCCAGCGCCGGCGATTGCTATTGCGATTGCTGTCATCGCATAATGACATAATGAAAGGGATCGTGTTAATTTATTTTGCCCGATAAGAATTAACAAGTCTTGAGATTAAGATGGCGATAAAAAAAACACCGATAACTACTTCGAGTACGACTAGACTTCTTGCGTAGTTGGTAATCGGCGTAATCTCGCCATATCCCAAGGTTGTTAATGTTATAAAACTAAAATAAAGCAAATCGGAGCCATTGATAATATGATTAACGCTATCAAAACCACTGTAGAAGAATGATCCGGGCACTAGTTTTTGAACAAGATTATAAAGATAGGCCCAAACTATACCAATGAGCAGGTAAACAGAAATGGCGCCGTATATTTCGTTGATGGTGACTTGATCACTACGCAATATAGCCAAAAATAATGTGATGATCGTAAAAAGATAAAACGGAATAGCCGTGACAATGCTTAAAAATTGTATTGTCGGTGATATGGTAGTAATCGTGGCCCAGCTCATCAAGAGTGCCGGAATGCCTAAAATCAATGCCCATGTGAAATGTCTGCGGTCATAGCTTTCGGCGTATACACCTGATAACAAGACGATGGATACTAGAAGGTTTAATATAGCATAACGTATAACCCCGCCTTCAAGAAATGGGAATAAGACAATCAGCGCCACTAGTGAAGCAAGTAAAAAACCATTTTTACCATGCTTGTGCATGTGGCTGTCGTGATTTACTTTCTTAGACATAGCTAGATTAAGTATATATTAGCTTCAAACTAACAACAATCACGAATATACACACCCCAAGACTAGATAATTGACATATTATCAATGATCTGATAAGCTGGTGGTCGTAAGTAGCGACCTATCAACGGTCGTAAACCTTGAAAATAGATACAAATAAGGAGAATATGCTATGAAACACTCGACTATTTTTTCGATATT
>CAYUQA010000012.1:0-2788 GCA_964446135.1 uncultured Candidatus Saccharibacteria bacterium
CAACTTGTACGCAAGGAGCATGAACCATTCAGTCCCGAAACTATTCCTAAGGCAACATTAGATCGGGTTGTTCCTGTTCTGATGACCTCCCTAGTGACTGCTCTAGCATTAATTCCTCTCATGCTTGCCGGTGGTGAACCGGGTAAGGAATTATTGCATCCGCTAGCTGTTGTTATCTTCGGCGGTCTAGTATCTTCAACCGCGATTTCGCTATTCTTGACTCCAGCAGTTTTCTATCGATTTGGTAAAAAAGCCGCTATGCAATCGCAAACCGATATCAGTGGATTCTAAAAGATTGCTCGATTACTTATAACTGTAGTATCCTATAAAAATCCGGCCGCAAAAAAGTTTCTTGTGGGCGGCGAAGACTAAATAGGCAGACAAAAAAAGGGAGAGGGGCCATCAAAATGAGACCGGCCTCCCCGCGCTAGGAGCGCGTGGGGAGGCATTACTGATTTTGGAGACAGGTTCTGATTCGGTAAAACAAACGCACAACTCATGACTAAAAAATTAAAGATAGGCGTTGTCTATGGCGGCAAATCAGCGGAACACGAAGTATCTATTCGATCCGCAAAAAATATAATTAAGGCGATAGATACTAAAAAATATCAGCCTGTCTCAATAAAGATAAACAAGCAGGGCATCTGGCCAAAAGATTATTTACAAAAAATATTTAAAAAAAAGTCAGCTTTGGATTTAATCTTCCCAGTTCTCCATGGCCCTTTTGGTGAAGACGGTACGATACAGGGACTTCTTAAACTAGCAAATATTCCCTTCGTTGGAGCTGGGGTTTTAGGTTCTGCTATCGGTATGGATAAAGATGTCGCCAAAAGACTACTGCGTGATGCAAAAATCCCAATAGCAAAATTTATCACTAGCACCGAAAAAAATATTCCTAGTTATGATGCCATTATAAAAAGTCTAGGCTCACCATTTTTTGTAAAGCCAGCAAATCTTGGCTCATCAGTAGGAGTAAGCAAAGTTAAAGACGCGAAAGAATTTGATAAAGCAATCAAAACGGCTTTTAAATATGATAGCAAGATACTTATCGAAGAGAATATATCTGGGCGAGAGATAGAGTGTTCTGTTCTTGGTAATGATGACCCGATCGCCTCTGTACCCGGCGAGATTATATCAAATCATGACTTCTATTCTTACGAAGCAAAATATATAGATGACAATGGCAATACGCTAGAGATACCCGCTAAACTACCTGCGAAAATTTCTGATAAAATCAGAATCCTGGCAATTAAAACTTTCAAAACACTTGAGTGCGCCGGATTAGCTAGAGTCGATTTTTTACGTCAAAAGAATGGCCGTATTTTGGTCAACGAGATCAATACCATGCCCGGTTTTACTTCCATCAGTATGTACCCGAAACTATGGGAAGCAACGGGAATATCGTACACTCAGCTGATAGACAAACTTATTCAGCTGGCTTTGGAAAGATTCGATAAAGAACAAAAACTAAAAACGTCACGCGCATAATTTATGGAACCACAAATCATATATGAAGATGGGGATATAGTTATAGTAAACAAGCCCTCGGGTCTTTTGACGCATGCAAAACATCCAAACGATACAGAGGATACGCTCGTCTCGTGGTTCAAAAAAACTTACCCCGATCTCGATATCACCCAAGAGCCAGACATAGAAGCTGGCATCGAACGCACCGGGATCGTCCATCGACTCGATCGCGAGACTTCCGGTTTGATCATACTGGCTAAAACGAAAGAGGCGATAGTCGATCTTAAACAAAAATTCAAAAATCGAGAAATCAAAAAAACCTATCTGGCTTTAGTCTATGGTCATCCGCAACAAGGAGGCACTATTAGCTCAGCGCTTGGTAAAATAGGCAACCGACAATCAACGCGAATACATGGCAAACGCGAGCTTGAAGAACGACAGGCAATTACGCATTTTATAATCTTAAAAGAGTTCCTTGGATATTCGTTACTCGAAATAAATCCGGAGACAGGCCGCACCCACCAAATACGCGTACATCTTAAATCAATAGGATATCCAATTGTCTGCGATAGTTTTTATGCGCCCAAAAAAGAATGCCCGAGCGACCTCAATAGGCTATTCCTCCATGCTTCGGGATTAAAATTCATAACGCCTTCGGGTAAAGCATTCCAACTAGAGACAGATCTGCCAGACAGTCTACTGGCTTTTCTGTCATCACTCAAACCTATTGCTAAAGAGACTTATCTAGGGTAGTATAGGCAGATCATGGATATCATCCGTTCAAACACTCAATCATACCTACAAACAGTCCCCGATCTTCGGCCCGGTTTAACTGTGAAAGTTCACCAGAAGATCAAAGATGGCAACAAAACCCGTTCCCAGATTTTTGAAGGTATTATCATCGCCCACAAACATGGCGGCAATATCAACGGCACAGTAACTGTCCGCAAGATATCAGACGGCATCGGCGTCGAGCGTGTTTTTCCGATACACCTTCCGACAATCGAAAAATTCGAAGTAGTCAAAACTAGCAAAGTCCGCCGGGCCAAGCTTTATTATCTTCGTGGCAAATCAGCCAAACAAACAAAGCGCAAGATGAAATCGGCCGATGTAAAACTCGGCAGTAAAGCAGTACGAGTTTCTGAGACTTCAACAGCCCCAGAAGCATCAGAAGCATCCGCAGTCAATGAGACTTCTGCAGAATAAGTTTTCACTCTATACAACAACTCAAAGCGGACGTGGTGAAATTTGGTATACACTTTATTTTTGAAGTATACTGAAATAATGCGGCCGCTTAAAAAAATTAATACAAAATGGTCAG
>CAYUQA010000013.1:0-4425 GCA_964446135.1 uncultured Candidatus Saccharibacteria bacterium
ACGATGTACTGATATGAATGCGTATGTATCGCCTCTTCGTATGCTTGGCGCAACAGATACATGCGGCATTCTGGTGAGGTGACGTGACGATAGGCGGCGAGGACGAGATTGTTGGCGGCGATCGAATCGGCTGTTGTGAAAAAGCCAAGCACGACTTTGAGCGCTAGGCGCTCGTCATCGGAGAGGACGTGACTGGATTTCCATTGCTCAATATCTTGTTGCATGCCGATCTCGGTTGGTAGCCAGTGGTTGGCATTGCCGGTGTTGTAGGCGTACCAAGCAAACGCGTGCTTCATCGGATAGAGCTGGATCACATCAGCATCGGCGCCGTTAATAACACGGCGTTGGTTGATATCTATTCGCTTGTTAGTAAATTGTATCGGCATTTTTGTTTAAATAATTCTTACCGCATCAGTAGATCTCCTCGGAGCACGCATAAATTTCTGGCTGAAATTTTGCTCACACTCGCGCCGTCTCGCTCCGTGAGTCTCCTCTAATATCTACTGATGCTTCTTGTAGCTCATTATTCTCTATTCTTGATTCATGATTGTCTATATTATGATTGGCAGGCTTCGCAGTCGGGGTCTTCGATGGCGCAGAGTTTTAATTCGCTGGTTTTAACTGAACTCATCAATGGTGATCGTGGTGTTTGATCAGGCATAATAAATATCGGCATTGTGTTTTCATTAATCACAATTATTTCTTCGCTATTAATGATTGTTTCTGGTGATCTAACTGTTGAAACTATCCCTAAATTGGTATTTTTTATATTTGCAGATATCGTATTACCTATCGTTCTAAAGGTCCCATCTTCGACTTTTGTCTGTGGTGTAGATTCGGTTTGTCTGGTTGGGATTTGAATGGATGCTGCTGTAGAAAATTTTTCTTCTATACGTCCGACAATGCCGCTTGGTTGTTTTTGTTCTGGTACTGGATTTTGTTCTCTAGTATGAGTACTGCCGTATTCAGTGGTGTTGACCGTTGATTTCTCGACTTGGGAAGCGGCCAGTGTCCGTAAATAGTAAGTGGTTTTTAGACCCATCTCCCAAGCATACATATAGACATCGCTTAAGTCTTTGCCGGAAGTACCTCGGAAATATATATTGAGTGATTGGCTTTGGTCGATCCACTTGCCTCGATAGGCGGCTGATTTGATAAGCCAGCGCGGATTGATTTCAAATACCTCTTTGTATTTTTCGCGGATATTAGTAGGTATCTCTTGGATCTTGCTGATATTGCCATCGTGGTATTTTATTTTACCTAGCATCTCAAAGTCCCACAGGTTTAAGTTTTTAAGTTCTTGGACAAGGTAATGATTGATAACGATGAAATCCCCTGCTTGGTTTGATTTGACGTAGACATTTTTGTAAATTGGTTCGATCGTTGGGATACAGCCGACGATATTGGCGGTGGTGGCTGTTGGTGCTATGGCGAGACAGTTGGAGTTGCGCATGCCGTAGCGATGAATATGATCACGGACAATAGACCAATCCATTTTTGTATTACGATCAACATCAATGAGCTGACCTCGTTCTTTTTCCAGAAGTGCCAAAGTGTCTATGGGTAAGATGCCACGATCCCATTTTGAGCCACGGTAGCTTTGGTATATGCCACGTTCTTTGGCCAATTGACTCGATGTCAAAAACGCATAGTACGCAACGACCTCCATGCTCTCATCAGCGAACCTCACGCATTCTTCGGAGTCAAACCTAATATCAAGCAAATATAGAGCATCCTGGAAGCCGCGTATGCCCAATCCGACAGGTCGATGACGCATGTTTGATCGTTTTGCATCTTCAGTCGGATAGTAGTTGATGTCAATAACATTATCGAGCATACGCATAGCGATAGCGACGACTTCTTGGATGAGTTCGTTATCAAACCCGCCGTTTTTGATAAATTTGGCAAAATTAAGTGAGCCAAGGTTACAGACAGCTGTTTCATCTTCAGATGTGTTTAGTGTAATTTCCGTACAAAGGTTGGAATTGTGAACAACGCCTACATGATCTTGCGGTGAGCGGATGTTGGACGGGTCTTTAAAAGTAACCCACGGATGGCCAGTCTCGAATAGCATGGATATAATTTTCTTCCAGAGATCTTTTGCTTTTATGGTTTTGAACAGTGCCATTTCGCCTGCCTTGGCTTTGCTCTCATAGATCTCATAGCGTTCCTCGAAATTCTTGCCATAAATATGGTGAAGTTCTGGTACTTCATCTGGTGAAAATAGCGTCCAATCACCGTCTTCGCGAACTCGTTTCATAAAAAGATCCGGTATCCAGGCGGCAATGTTCATATCGTGTGTGCGCCGACGTTCATCGCCAGTATTTTTGCGGAGTTCAGCAAAATCTTCAATGTCATAGTGCCATACTTCAAGATAGACGCAGGCCGCACCACGACGACGACCACTGCGATTGATAGCAATAGTGACGTCATTAGCTATCTTTAAAAATGGGATAACGCCCTGGCTTTCTACACCAGTACCCTGGATAAAAGACCCAGTACCGCGAATATTTGTCCAATCAGTACCGATACCACCCGACCATTTTGAAAGTTGTGCGTTGTCGGCATATGTTTTAAAGATATTATCGAGTGAATCACTAGCGGTGTTGAGATAACATGAACTTAGTTGTGGTTTTGGCGTGCCAGCATGGAAAAGTGTTGGTGTGGATGGCGTATAAAGCAGTTTGGACATTATCTCATAGAATCGGATCGTATGTCCGAGTTTGTCTTGTTTTTCGTTGAGTGCTGTGCCCATTGCTATGCGCATCCAAAATGCCTGTGGTGTTTCCAAAACCTGTCCAGTATCATGGTCAGTAATAAAATAACGATCTGACAAGGTCTCGAGTCCTAAATAGAGAAGTAGCTGATCCCGCTCTGGTTTCAGGGCCAAACTTAAAGTATTGAGATCGAATAAAAGCATTCTTGGATCAAGACGTCCGATCTCGGCCGCCTTCTTAATGTTGCGGATGAACGCTTCGCGATATTGTTGGTCTAGTCTTGTATAATCAATTTCATTTGGGCCGATAACGCTTTTGTATATTTGGAACAACAAAAGTCGTGCCGCAACATGTGAATATGCTGGATCTTGTTCAATCCAAGCACGGGTTACCATTACTAAGGCTCGACCGATTTCTTTGGTGGCAATATTTTCATATAGTTCAGCGCGACATTGTAAAGCTATAGCATCAATGTCAACGATATCCTCGTAGCCGTTTACGGCATAAGAAAGGGATTTTTTTATCTTTTGAATATCAAATGGCTCGGTTGTACCAAGGCGTTTGGTGGCGGTGAGTTCTTTTTTTTCGACTTTTTCGATGATCTCCTTTTTCTTTTCCTCGCGTTGTTGACTATGCTCGTATCGATAAATAATATATGCTTTCGCAACGTCAAAATACCCCGCCTCCATGACTGCTTTTTCAACGAAATTTTGAACGTGCTCAACACTAGGTATCTTGTTGATGAATGAGTTCTCGATGTTCTTGGCGATATTTTCGGTGATGGTTTCTAATATGGCTGGCTTGATATTACCTCGCGTGGCGATAAATGCTTTCTCAATAGCGTTTTGGATTTTACGAGGATCAAAATCTACAACATCCCCACTTCGTTTTTTTATTTTGTACGGCATGATATAAAAATTAAGTCCTCGTTCGAAACTCGTGCGAGGTACATTCAATTATAAAGTTCGAGGGGCTAGCGTCAACGTTGACGTCATACATAAAAAAGAAGCCGATTTTTCTTATCGGCTGGTGTTTGTGAATGAGATATCCACATCTTGGTTTTTTTAAAGATCTATTTTTTCAACAGAAAGGAAATCGCAAAGAGTCCGATGGTCACAAGGACAATTGTGCCGCCACTGGCAAGACCAAAAATGTAAGACAGAATGAGTCCGGCAATGATACTAATGAGCGAGAAGACCAATGCCAGAATGAGTGATTTTTTGAAACTGACTTTGAATTGCAAGGCTGTCAGCACCGGAATTACCATGAGCGCGCTGATGAGAAGTACGCCGACGATACGCAAAGAAAGAGAGATCGTAATGGCGGCCAGAATGATGAATATAGTATTTACAAATCGCACCGGAATCCCGCTGATTTTGGCCAGTTCTTCATCGAAGGCCACAAAAAATAATTCGCGGTAAAAAAGCACTGTAATTGCAACAACAAGTGTCGCAAATATGGCGATGACATAGAGATCGCTTGTCTGAATGGTGGTAATACTGCCAAATAGAAAACTGGTGATACTAGCGCCGGTACCACGAGCTAGGCCGATCAATATGATAGCGACCGCCAAGCTTCCGGAAAGAAACAATGCCAGAATCGATTCGCCAAAGAGATTCTTGCGTTTGCGCAGTGACTCGATACCCAGAGCAGAGACGACAGATACTGCGATAGCGGTAATGACCGGATTGATTTTTGTAATAAGTCC
>CAYUQA010000014.1:0-6048 GCA_964446135.1 uncultured Candidatus Saccharibacteria bacterium
CATCAAAAAGACTTTTTTAAACATCTTCCCTCCAATAACAATTTTAAACGCGCTTTATCGATAAATTACATGTTATTACTGAGGATGTCAATTTTTGCGCGGGATAGGGGATTCGGTCTCGACTCTCGGACCGATCAGTCATCGGTCCTCGGTCTGACTACATACGGCCTGCTGGCCTTTGGTATTTCCTCGCTCACACTCGGTCATCACAATGTATCGTCTTCTGACGATACGGTGGCTCCGGCTGTTCGAGTCCCCTATCTCTACCCAAAGACCAAACAAAAAACTCCCGCAGGGGAGCTTTCTGTTTGGTAAGAGCGGGATAGGGGACTCGAACCCCTGTTTTATGCTTGGGAAGCACATGTACTGCCGCTGTACGAATCCCGCTTGCGCTAAAGCTTCGGCGGGCAAGCCCCGCCAGATACTCTGTGTGGTTCTATCTCATTTATTTTTGAAAAAATCAAGCAGACGATTAAAGAGTGTCGCGAATGATGACGAAGTAGCTGTGGCCGGCGTGGCACTGGCTGACGGTGTGGGTGTTGGGGTCTGATTGTAAATAAAGACAACATTTTCATTCGGTTTTTTGTAGTTGAGTTTAAGGCGTGCTTGTTGCTCTAGATAGCTATCGCTTTGAAAATAGGATTTTTTTTGAGCAAATTCTGCCTTCTGGCGTTGTAATATGGCTATTTGTTCTTCTAAATGTAACAGTGCCCTGCGTTGAACAATGGTTTTTATCACAAGACGACTCAAAGATATAGTCAGAGCGCCCACTATTATGATAAGTATAACTGTGATAATTTTTGAACCAAAAATCTGACGCATAGTTGGCTGGTATTTAAAAATATAGTAGAATAGATCTGTCTAAATAATAAATATGTTCAACAAAAAAACCATTCGTATTATCTCAATTTCAGTAGCTATATTGGTCATTCTTTCGATGATTATTTTTGCGATTGTGCCATTGCTAGCATAGTCATTATACCATAATCCATGATAATTAACGGCCGGCAGATTGCCGATGAGATGCTTTCGGCTTTAACCGAATCAATATCACAGTTGCCAGTACCGCCTTCAGTGGCGGCTGTTTTGTTTACGAATGACGAGCATGAAGTACACACTTCACGTACTTTTTTGCGTTTGAAGGGCGAGGCGGCACGCAAGCTCGGAATCGTGTTCGAGCTGTATGAACTCGATGCCGGATTGACTACTCGCCAAGCGCGAGCAAAATTACTAGAGATCTCAAAGAAAAAAAATCACACTGCTATCGTCGTGCAGTTACCTTTACCCCAAAAAATCACAACACAATATGTATTAAATGCGATCCCGCCAGAAAAAGACCCAGATGTTTTATCTCAAAAATCACAGGGTGCCTTTTTTGTTGAGCGTTCTGATATATTGCCACCGGCAGTTGTCGCAGTTGACGAGATTTTTAAACGTAATGCTGTAGATGTGCGAGGAAAATCTTGTGTTGTCTTTGGTTACGGTTTGCTTGTTGGCAAACCGATATCACATTGGCTGGCATCGCATGGCGCGACTGTAACTATAGTCAACGAATTTACTGAAAAGCCAGCGCGATTTTCCCGCGAAGCCGACATCATAGTATCCGGTGTCGGTCAACCAGATTTGATTACCAGTGATATGGTGCGTGAAGGTGTCGTCGTGATTGACTTTGGCGCGACACATGTCGATGGTTCTGTGCGTGGCGATGTAGCGCCAGATGTTGCCGATAAGGCATCTCTGATGACACCCGTCCCCGGCGGTCTCGGCCCGATCGTCATCGCCGCATTACTGAAAAATGTCGTTAATTTAGTTCAGAAAAGAAATAGAATATAATAAAATGTATGTATTTAAATAAAACGATTTTTATTGCGATCAACAATCTGGCTGGGCAGTGGGCTTGGCTTGATTTTGTTGGTAAATTTTTTGGTGAATGGAGCGCTTATTTTCTGGTTGGTCTTGTTGTTTTGTATCCGATAATCTCGCGCAAACGGACGGCATGGATTGGAGCATTTCTGGCGTTGTTTTCTGCCGGAGTAGCAAAATTTATAATTACCGATGGTATTCGATTTTTCTATCATCATCCGCGACCGATTTTGGTTATGCCGATTCATCAACTTTTTGCCGATGTCTCCAAAGAATATTCGTTCCCGTCCGGGCATGTGACTTTTTTCTTTGCACTGGCGACGGTGATCTATTTTTTTAATAAAAAACTGGGAGTTTTTCTCCTCGTTATGTCAGCGCTGATGGGCATTGGACGTATTTTTATCGGTGTTCATTGGCCGGCGGATATTCTGGCCGGGGCTTTTATCGGAATTGTCACTGGTTGGTTGGGCGTGGTATTTTTTGAGAAAATAAAAAGTGGCTTGCGTCGTTAATAACTCAAGCCACTGGACTAATTTTCTTATGACGCATTTTTACGAGCTAGGTATTCTCTGCCTTTACCGACACTTGTGTTGATAGGAATGCCTCGAGCACAGAGCGGGCAATTTTTTTTATCGAAAGAATCGAGATTGAGATTAAGTAAGGAAAAGATTATCGGCGGGTTTGCTACATCACGACGTTTGATTCCGCCTCGATTGCAAATAACTCCTAGTCCAATGATTTTGGCATCAAGGGCACGACTTGCCTCGATAACTTTTTTCGCTGAATCGCCAGTCGTGAGCACATCTTCAACTACTAAGACTCTTTTTCCCCTTACAATTGCATCATATCCTCGCTTGATAACAAACTCACCATTTTCAATTTTTTCTGCATATACCCCTAATACCTCGCGCTGGTTTAATGCAGTTAGATGATATGCTACCCATTGCGAAAGGATTACCCCACCAATGGCCGGAGCAATAACAACCTCAACGTTATCGTTTTTGAATTGTTGTGCGATTGTGCGACATAAATACCATGTTGCCTTTGTATGCGGGTACAGAGCGTCTTTGTTGATGTAGCTGTCGCCGTGTTTGCCAGAAGTATAAACGATGTGACTACCTGTGATAACTGCGCCGAGTCCAGTTAATATATCCAAGACATTTTGTGCGTTCAATTTTTTTCTCCTTTCAGGAAATGTTCGCGATTTCTTCAATGATTCGTTTTACTGCGTCCACTGGTGTGCCGATTTCTGCTGGTGGATTGGTAATCGGGCGACCGATAACGATATAGTCAGCACCAGCTGCTATTGCTTGTGCCGGTGTCATAGTTCTTTTTTGGTCATTTGATGCTGCCCATGCAGGACGTATGCCCGGTGTGACCTTTAAAAGACTTTTGAGCTCTTCATCGCGACCTAGAAACTCGAGTTCTTTGGCTGAACAAATAATTCCGTCACAGCCGGCTACTTTGGCGCAACGCGCCATCTGTTTTACGAGCGGTTGTATATATGCATGACCATTAAGATCGTAGGGATAATAATGTTCAAGACCTTCAACACCAGGCCATTGGCTTGGATAACCAGTCTCAAAAATATCTTTTGCATTGAGTGAGGTTAGTACCGTGACGGCTAGCGCAAGCGACTTTCCCTTATTTGCAACCGCGGCCCGCATCGCTGTAGTCCCAGCTGAAGCATGAACATTGAACATTTTTACGCCCAAATCCGATACTTCTTTGGCTGCCTCGCCCATGGTATTGGGAATATCGTGGAATTTACCGTCGTAAAAGACTTGTCCACCAAGTGAATGGACAAATTTGGTAGCATGTGGACCTCCCACGGCCGTCATCAACTGTAGCCCGATTTTGAAGCCACCGACACATGGGGAAAGATTTTCTACAAGCAATCTGGCATCGTCAAGATTATTTACATCTAACGCTACGATAATCCTGTCTTTTGGATTCATGTTTATCTCCTGATGATATTTAATTTTAAAAGTTAAAAAACAAGCCAAGCACAAGCCGGACTTTCGCATAAGGTAGCTTATAGGAAAATGATTAGAGAATCAAGTAAATCTTGGTGGTGCCGCGGGAGAGAGTCGAACTCTCATGAGGTTGCCCTCGATGGATTTTGAGTCCATTGCGTCTGCCATTCCGCCACCGCGGCGATTAGAGCAAATCTTAGCATTTTTAAATTACTTTTTCAATTATCCATTTTCAAAATCTTTTTATCACTCTACAATAGATACAATGGCTAGAATCATCGGAATCATTAACGCCAAAGGGGGTGTTGGCAAAACGACAACTTCGATTAATCTCGGAGCTTTTTTGGCTGACCTTGGCAAAAATGTTTTGCTTGTTGATCTGGACCCACAGGGCAATGCCACTACTGGGCTTGGTATTAGATTACAACCAGAAGACAAGAATCTCTACCATGGTTTAATCGGAGAGGCAAAGGCAAGTGATTTGATCCGCAAAACATCTACTGATCATCTTTATCTATTACCGGCGGCGGCTAGTCTAGCCGGTGCCAACATAGAACTAGCTAGTTTCGAAAATCGGGAGTTTCTATTGCGAAGAATCCTAAATCATATCCGTACCGATTATGATTATATCCTTATCGATAGTCCGCCATCACTTGGACTTCTGACCGTCAATGGCCTAGTTGCGTCAGATCGATTGATTATTCCTGTGCAATGCGAGTATTATGCGCTTGAGGGGTTGTCGCAGTTATTGCCTACTGTTGAGCTCATACGCGAATCATTAAATACAGATTTGAAAATACTAGGCGTTTTGCTTACAATGCATGATAAGCGGAATAGGTTATCTCGAGATGTTGTTGCTGAAGTTCATAAAAATTGTCCGGGTTATGTTTTTAATTCTATTGTCCCACGCGCCGTTTCATTGGCTGAAGCACCGAGTTTCGGACAATCAATTTTGCAATTCGATCGTTATTCTAAAGCGGCAGATGCCTATAGGCGTCTAGCAAAAGAAGTTATAGCATTTGTTTAAACATTATGAAAAAAAAATCTGGCTTAGGTCTAGGCCTCGGCTCACTAATTCCAAAAGCTATCACCAAATCTGTCGTTCAGGCCGGCAAGGATAATATTTTCTATATCGAAATTCATAAGATACAACCCAACCCAAATCAACCAAGACGGGATATGGAAGAGAGCAGTCTCAAAGAACTCGCCTCTTCTATTAAAAGATTCGGAGTACTGCAACCGATTATTGTCTCTAAGATAGAACGCGAGACCCCAAAAGGTCTCGAGGTTGGTTATGAGATCATAGCCGGCGAGCGCCGTTGGCGAGCGGCACAACTGGCTAAGATTACCCAAATACCGGTCATCATCAAAGATAATCTTGATCATGATCGGGCAAAACTTGAGGTTGCCTTGATCGAAAATATTCAGCGAGAGAACCTCAATCCAATGGAAGAAGCTAGGGCTTATGAGCGTTTGCATACTGATTTTGGTTTGACGCATCAAGAGGTATCGGAGAGGGTAGGTAAAAGTCGTGGTTTGGTTACAAATACCATGAGGCTTTTAAGTCTGCCGGATGATATGCAGAATGCGGTTGCCGGCGGACAACTTTCTAGAACACATGGACGGAATCTAGCTTCATATAACGACAATCCTAAACACCAAAAATGGCTTTATGGCCAAATTCTAAAAGGTAATCTTTCTGTCAGTGACTTGGAAAAGATGCGCCGTGACTATTACGAACGCAAAATATATGTTGGCGTACCAGTGCGTCGATTTGATGAATTTCAAGATAATCTTTCCAAAAAATTTGGTTCACCGGTGTCCATCCGTAACGGCGCAAAGGGCTCAAGCGTTACATTTAGAGCTGAAAATACCGAAGAGTTAGAAAAGATTTTATATCTACTCTTGGGCTGATTTACTCTTATCTTTTTTTGGATATGTCTTGCGGGGTTTTGGTGGATTTTTCTGCCAGTCCTCATGTAGTGCCACCAACTCTTCTTGGTTGGCAGGTATTTTGTTTATTGCAAACGTACAATCAGGAAAACGAGAACAGGCATAGAATACTTTGCTACGACCGCGACCTTTTTTCTCTAATATATCGCCATTCTTGCAATTGGGACATTTAAAGCCTATCTTTTTGACTATTTTTTTGATTCCTTTACAGGTTGGATAATCAACGCAACCGAGAAAATAACCAAAACGCCCACGT
>CAYUQA010000015.1:0-18491 GCA_964446135.1 uncultured Candidatus Saccharibacteria bacterium
TTTAAATCAATGTTTTCATGTATTCAATGTTTGATTTGAATGCTATATCGTGAGAAGTATCCAAAATATACTTGCTCATTTTTTCAATCTATGATTCGGTAAGTGTATATCGTACCGAAGGAGGTGTGTCGTGAGACGATACGTTCTTTTACTCGTAGCTAGTTTTATTTTTTTTGCGTCATCTGATGCCTTGGGACAAGCTCCCAGTAATCAAGCGCAAACATTATCAAAAGTTCAAATAGTCCTAGAGCCAGCAGAGCCCGTGATTGTAAGGAATCAAGATTTTGACCTTACCGCCAAATTAATAGGCGGAATGATGCCTTACAAACGTTTTAAATTAAAGGGGATTCTGCCAGTTGGATTTGATCTTGTGTCTTCTCCTAACAATGACGAGATTAAGTTGCACGCGGATAGAAGCGTTACGAATATATCGGATAGCGCAGTAACTATTAAATACGTCGGTCGGGACGAAAATGGCAACAAAGCTAAGAAGATAGTTCGAATACCAGTGATCAATGAGCCGCCGCAAACACAAGGGATCGCGGTTACTGTCAGCCCGAAGAATCTGGATGTGCTACAGAAAAGCACTACTCGCTTTACGGTCGCTGTTCAGGGTTTAAATGGTTTCCAGGGTAATGTTCGCCTATCACTAGGCACAGTTAGCGCCCATCTTATAGCTGGATTTGATCGTCAAGATATTCCGGCTGGCCAATCAGCGCTTTTGACCGTGGTCCTTATCAACGAAGTACCGATAGATACGGTTCTGAAGTTAGATATCTTTGCTGTCGCGACGGTACAGAATCGAACAGCGACAGCACATACAGATTGCACGGTAACCGTGGTTGAAGAGTCAACAGGCGATTCACTAATGTTTACTACTGTGGACTTAAATTTCACTCACCCGGAACAACGGATAGCGACTAGCATGATCGGAGTCACTGGTGGTAGCGGACAATATGCTTTTAGGCTAATGAGTGATCAATCCGGAGTTGCTAGTATTGAGACCGTCAATAATATAGGCATTCTGACTCAGCGTTATGTCGGTAAGCAGCTTACCTATAATCTAGTCATTCGTGTGACGGATCTTGTTACTGAAAAATCACTCGATGCGATCTATCTCTACCATGAATATGATGGACCGCATTTTTTTGGTATAGAGGTAGGCGTCGATAACGGTTTCGAGTTCAATGTCGGCGATATCATGCGACTGAAAATTCGCTATCAAGGCAATTTTGTTGAAGCAGACGTTATCGTTTTTCTTATCCATCCCGAAGTACCGGGGGAGATATATGGTTTGATCGACACTCTCCATGTCGTTGCTGGCCAAGAATATATCATACCAATTCAGGCAACGATACCACTTCAACCAGGCTTAGTTTTTGATCCGCATCAATTCAAGATTGTCGTCGTCAGTAAAGTTGAAGTTCAAATCGGTGGCTCATCCGAGGACCTTTACTTCAAGAGATAGCAACCTCTCCCGTGGGCAGTACACTTTACCCGTACCGCCCTTTTATCTTGCCTATTTTTGAGGTATAATTAACACAATGGCGATGTCAAAACAGGAGGCAAAAGAGCGGATTGAGAAGCTCAAAATACTGATTACTAAATACCGATATCATCGGCTTGTTTTGGATAAACCAATCGCCGCCGAGTCGGTTGAGGATTCTTTAAAAAAAGAATTATTTGACTTGGAGCAGGATTTTCCAGAGCTCATAACACCAGATTCGCCGAGTCAAAGAGTCGCCGGAAAGGCGCTCGATAAATTTGAAAAATTTACGCATCCTACGCGGATGCTCTCTTTTAACGATGCATTTGATAATACTGATATGGAAGAATGGGTCACGCGCATGGAACGCATCGATCATCGTGCCGTTGAATATGGTTTTTATGCCGAACTCAAAATAGACGGTTTGGCTATCGAGCTTGTTTATCGCGACAGCGCATTTGTGATTGGTGCGACTCGTGGCGATGGCTTTGTTGGCGAGAATGTGACCCAGAATCTTAAGACTGTCGAGGCTATCCCGCTGAAGTTACTTGAATACGATGATATTTTGGCCAACCTAAAACGTATCAAACTCGAACATGTAATTGAGCACATAAAAAAACATAGTATGCCGCTCGAACTCGTGGTGCGTGGTGAAGTCTTTATTACCTTCAAGGGATTTGCAAAAATCAACAAACAACAAGAAAAATCCGGTAGCGCGATCTATGCCAACCCACGCAATCTTGCCGCTGGCTCTATCCGTCAACTCGACCCGCAGATCACAGCCTCACGTCAAATGGACTCATTTACCTATGCGCTCATGACCGATCTCGGTCAGCAGACGCATGAGGAAGAACATCTGATTTTGCGCGCGCTGGGATTTCGAACCAATTCGCATAATAAATTTTGTAAGAATCTGATCGAGGTTCAGCAATTTCGGGATTATTGGGAAAAACAGCGCAAAAAATTAGAATACGAAATTGATGGTGTCGTCGTGATAGTCAATGATGATAGGATGCTCAAAAAACTTGGAGTTGTCGGCAAAGCGCCGCGTGGCGCGATGGCATACAAATTTTCACCCAAAGAATCTACGACCAAAGTCAACGATATTATAGTCAGTGTCGGGCGTACCGGCACACTTACGCCAATTGCCGTGCTTGAGCCAGTTGAGATCGGCGGCACTACCGTCTCTCGAGCGACTCTGCATAATGAAGACGAAATCGAACGACTCGGTATACGGATTGGCGATACGGTCGTGGTCGGTCGTGCCGGTGATGTGATTCCCGATATCAAAAGTGTTCTCAAAGAATTGCGAACCGGCAAAGAAAAAAAGTTCTATTTCCCCAAACGCTGTCCAATCTGCGGATGTGAGGTCGTGCGCAAAGAAGGTGAGGCGGCTTACAAATGCGTCAACAAAAACTGCCCGGCGATCAAACGCGAAGCGATTTATCATTTTGTCGCTAAGGGCGCCATTGATATTGATGGCGTCGGACCCAAAATTATCGATCAACTCATGGATGCCGGATTACTTAAAGATACCGCTGACTTATATTTGCTCAAAAAAGAAGATTTGCTCAATCTCGAACGCTTCGCCGAAAAATCAGCTGACAACACCATTGCGTCTATCCGTCTAAAGAAAAAAATTCCGCTTGATCGTTTTATTTTCGCACTCGGCATTCCCCATGTCGGCAGTGAGACGGCGCTTGATTTGGCGCGCAAGTTTGGCTCATTGGAAAAGTTGGCGCACGCCAAACTGGATGACTTGAGTGTACTTCGCGACATCGGCGCTGTGGTGGCTCGCAGTATCGCCGATTGGTTCTCGGATGAATACAACAAAAAACTTTTGCATAAGTTTAAAGAAGTCGGAGTGCAAATTTTAGAACAAGAATCAACTCAAAAGTCTTCTAACCTCAAAAGCAAGACGTTTGTCTTTACAGGCAGTCTCGAGACATTAAGTCGTGAGCAAGCAGAAGAACTGGTTCGTGAACACGGTGGTGACACTTCGTCTTCAGTATCAAAGGAGACCAGCTATCTGGTCGCTGGGGAATCAACTGGTTCAAAATACGACAAAGCCAAAAAACTCGGTATACAAATATTGACCGAAAAAGAATTCCTCAAAATGATTGACTAAAGTTTACTTTTTTAGTATTTTAAACATTCGTTTCATTTAAATAAAAAGAGAAAGAGGTCTGATATGCCAAAATGGTTTTGGTTGTCTGTGCTAGCGGCGGTTTTGTTTGGTTGTTATGCTGTGCCGCTGAAAAAAGCATCGATGCTGTGTCGTAGTACCGGAGATTTTATGGGAATGCTTTTCTGGACTGGAATAGCCATCGCGTGCTCTGGTTTGATCGGTATTCTCTGGTTCCAGGGTAGCCCATTAAATCGTGCCCTAATGTTGAATTCAGTCGTAGGCGGCATTATCTGGTTCTTGGGCATGGTCGCTGTGATGCTCGCTTTACGTGAGCCAAATGCCAGCGTTGGTTTGATTGCGTGCGTCTACGATTCAAACGCCTTAATCGCGCTGGTTTTGGGCTTTGTCTTTTTCCAGGAGTATAAAACAACAAATATGACCTATTCCATAATTGGCGCCTTGGCTATCGTCACAGGTGCTGGTTTTATAGGTTTTGCAGGCAATCAGAAAAAATGATTAATATCTCAAACGATGATGTTCTCGGATGTCGTCGTGTTATTTTTCTGAATTTTATGTTAGTTTTTTAATATGATTTCAGAGCAAGATATTGAACATATTGCTGTGTTGGCGCGTTTACACGTGCCAGAGACAGATAGGAAGGGTCTTTCCGATGATTTGTCGCACATTCTTGAGTATGTCGGCAAGCTCAAGGAAGTCGATACGGCCAATGTCGAGCCGACGGCACAGATAGCGGGTATGGAGAATATTTTTCGCGATGATGCTGGCGTGGCAGTAAATACTCCTCGCGCTGATTTTCAGAGCGGTGACTTTTTGATTGAGCAGGCACCGCAAAGAGATGGCGCTTTTATAAAAGTGAAATCAATTTTGAAACATAAATAATTTGTGAACGATATTGATCTAAAAAAATTAACTATCAAATCGGCCCGTGCTTTGTTGGATAGCGCAGAGGTTTCGCCGGAAGAATTACGTGGGGCTTTTTTTGATGCAATCGCGCGCGACGACAAAGAACTAAATAGTTTTATTACTGTATTTAAAGAACGCGATCATCACCATGACTCACGAGTTTTAGTCGATTCGCCATTACGAGATGTTCCCTGTGCGATAAAAGACGCGATTTTAATAAAAGGCGAGCGATGTACTGCTGGTTCGAAAATTTTAGAAAACTATACGGCCAGTTATGACGCTACAGTCGTGGATAGACTCAAAACTCACGGCGCTGTTTTTTTGGGTAAAACAAATATGGATGAGTTTGCTATGGGCGCTAGTGGTGAGTATTCGGCCTATGGTCCGACCAGAAATCCTTACGATCGTGATCGAGTTGCCGGCGGTTCTTCTAGCGGTTCGGCGGCAGCAGTTGCCGGCGGCTTGGCTACGTACGCGCTTGGTAGCGAAACAGGCGGTTCTATCCGTGGTCCAGCGGCATATTGCGGCCTTGTAGGTATCAAAACGACCTATGGTCGTGTCTCGCGTCATGGTTTGATCGCTATGGCATCATCGCTGGATCAGATCGGGCCCATAACAAAAACAGTTGAAGACGCGGCGATAGTCTTGGGTGCGATTGCCGGCAGTGACCCGCTTGATGCGACTAGTTCGCCGGAGGCGGTGCCTGACTATCGGACGCATTTATCAAAATCCATTAAGGATATGGTGATCGGTGTACCAAAAGAATTTTTTGAACACAAACTCGACGCTGATATTGAAAAATCAATCCGCAACGCGATAAGTCATTTGGAAGGACTAGGCGCGCAAATCACCGAAGTCAGTTTGCCGATGACCGAGTATGCCTTAGCGACTTATTACATAATCGTGCCATCAGAAGTCTCATCGAACCTCGCTCGATTTGACGGTATCCGTTATGGACTTTCAAAACGTCGTGATGATGGTGAGCTTTTAGATATTTATCTTGACTCACGTGCCGCTGGTTTGGGCGATGAAGTGCGTCGTCGTATTTTGCTTGGTACCTATGTGTTATCAGCAGGGTATTATGATGCCTATTATTTGAAAGCCCAGAAAGTGCGTACGCTAATCAAGCAAAGTTTTGAAAAAGTTTTTGAGACCTGTGACGCTATGGTTGGTCCGGTGACACCGACAGTTGCGCCACGGATCGGTGAGATCAGTGATCCTTTGGCAATGTATCTGGCCGATATTTTCACAGCACAAGCAAATCTTGCCGGTAGTCCGGCACTGTCAGTCCCTTGCGGTTTTATCGAGCGAGATGGCAAAAAGTTGCCTGTCGGTTTTCAAATTATGACTCCGCATTTTGGCGAAGCGACTGCGCTTCAGATTGGATACGCGCTTGAGCAATCTTTGAATATTTTAAACCATGAATGATATCGTTCCATTTGTCGGTCGTTTGCTTGGTCAGATTTTTAATTCGCCGGTTTTTGCAACGCCGACGCCATCGCCTCTCGGTACGCCGACGTTACCCGGCTCGCCGATTCAGATAACCGGTGGCGTGAACGGCATAATCTCGATTTTGTCCGAAATAGGAAATTCAAACATTGTGGTTTGGATTAAAATCATTGCCGTTCTTTTGACAGTTTTACTATTGATTGCTTTGTTGGTCTATTATGAGAAAATTCAGCATATTCGCCGACCACGTCCAAATATAAAGCAATCCGAGCAACCATACGAAACTGTTCTACGCAATTACAATGCCGAATGGCATCAGGTACAGCGCTACCTCCAATCAATGACTGAGTCCGAATGGAAATTAGCGGTCATTGAAGCCGATAATATATTTGATAGCGCCTTGATCTATTTGAGTTTACCCGGCGAGACTATGGGCGAACGTCTTATGGCGATTACAAAAGCACAGCTACCATCACTCGATGAGGTTTGGGAAGGTCACAAACTGCGCAATACGATCGTACATGATCTGGGTCGCTCGATCAGTCAGGGTCGGGCATCAAGTGCAGTACTAGCTTTTGAACGAGGATTGCGTGAGTTGGGGTTGCTGACATAAAAATCCCGCCCCTCGTAGAAGCGGGATGCTATTCTATAGACCAGTTACCTTCAGGATCGATGACATCTTTTACATCGAGTTCTTGGAGATAATCTAATAAAATATTTTTAGTATTGATTGGCTTTACCGATAGCGTAAACACAATACTATATTCTGGGTCCAGACTAACCTTATTAAAACACCTGATGGTGCGTCTGTATTCTTTGCCCTCTTTTCTAGCTTTGATATCGTCACAAAAACTACAATATTCCGTCTCAACAGTTCCGATAGCCTTCTTCAGCGTATTTAGGTGATTGATTGCCCAGCTTTTTGATAGGTTAGCGGCTAGTATAAATCTTGTAATCATCAACTGCCAAGTATTGGCGTTGGTCAGTAATTCTCTTTGAAAACTCTCGTGTATTATGACAGCGGCTTCATCGATAGATACTTTTTCGTGAACGCATCGTGAAGTCATAAACCCTCCTTCCCTAAATTATCGCTTATTAAAAAATTTATTTTTTTAAAGAAATATTTTGGTGGCTATTGATATGCCGTTAATTTTATTATATACTATCTACGTCTTTGTGTGCGAATTATATCGCGGGGTGGAGAAGCTTGGTCATCTCGTTGGGCTCAAGTAGTGTATACTATAAGATATGGATACAAAGACTCGCGGAGATATTGCTGACTGAGTACAAAGTCATACTTAAGGGGCTGGAACGTGGCTGGGGTGTAGCTAAGCCAGTTGGCGATAGATTGGCCTATGATCTTATATTTGATATAGAAAATTATCTTTGTAAGATTCAGGTAAAATCAGCTTGGTTCGACAAACGAACCGGTAACTACGTTATCGATACTAGACGTACCAAGACAAATCGTCGAAGTATGGTGCGAGATAGATATCAATCATCAGATTTCGATTTCGCTATAGCTTATCTATCGACTATGGATATATGTTATGTCCTGCCGGTAGATATATTTAATAGCTATGCAAGCAGTATCCATTTTATAGAAGCTGAACAGAGACAAAGAAGTGCGGGTTCAGCTAAATATCGCGAAGCGTGGCATCTTATAGAAAAAAGGGCTGTACATCGGGCAACTGATGTGCGATTACCTGTCAAACTCGGGGAAACCAGTGATGAGGCAATCCCGAGCCAAACCCCGATCATAGCTAGGTTGGGGGAGGTGTAGAGACTTAATGGCAGGCTCCTGAATCATTCAGGATGAAGAGAAAGTCCAGACTACAAAAAGTTGAAAGACTTGCAGTGAAAACTGTAGTAGTAAGCATAACCCAAAGATCGCGGGTTCAAATCCCGCCCCCGCAACTAAATAACAAAAGACGTCCCTGCGGACGTCTTTTGTTATTCGTGTTTGATGGGGGTGTTGGATTTGAACGCCGGAAGGATGCGAGACAAGCTTGTCTCGCCCTGAGGCGGTGCCTAGACCAAACCGAGTGGCTGGCGAGGTTTGAGTCGAAGGAAAATCCCCGCCCCCGCAACAGAAAAAGAACAACAGGAGACAAATCTCCTGTTGTTCTTTTTATAGAGCCATTATAAGGAGGTTCTAACCTAACTCAATTCTTTTGGCTCAATTTCCGCATCTTTAATAATATTCCCAAGAACTTTAGGATGTAAAATCTTATTATCATGGAAAGGCACAGTAGCTCTGTTGCCATCAGAGTCTCTATAAATTTTATGACTGCCACTTTGTCTTACCAACTTAAAACCGCGCTTTTCCAAGATTGAAATAATTTGCTTAGCAGTTAATCTTGGTAGGCGCGGTATTTTTATAACGTAACATGAATAGTAGATAAGCTGACGGATTTGCTCATTGGAATTTCTTCTTTCTCTGAAATTCTATCTTGAAGATGAAGATTTATCGCATCCTTGATATTTGAAATCGTTTCTTCATAAGTCTCGCCCTGGCTATAACAGCCCTGTAGCTCTGGGCAGGTAGCAAAATAACCGTCATCATCTCGCTGAATAATAATAGGAAAATCGTATTGTTTCATATGATTATAATAGCATAATTATCATTAAAATCAAACTAGCTAAGATTATGAGCAGAATAAAGGAGACCTGCTTTGCCCTTCCGAAGTTCTAAGAACGACCGCGTGCCGCCATAGCTGGCTCCAGCGGTGGCGCAAGGAGGGACCCCTTTTCCTGGCCAGATTCGACTTTGTATGACATAGTATTATAGTTCTATCTGTATGATATTTTGATACGAAAAGGAGAGAATTGTATGTTTAAAAAAATATGGCCGTTAGCTTTTTGTGTTGTTTGCTTTCTGGTGATCAGTGCGCATGGGCAAACCGATAAGGAATTTGAGAAAAATCTCGCGCATATTGCGATAAATGTCGATGTCGCAGAGACGCTTGAACTACAGTGGACAAATTGTCTTAAACATAGTGCGAAGGAAGACAGAAAGAGCTGTGACAGTATCCGGGCGGAGATGGTTTTAAGTGATTTGGATACTTTGCGCTTTGTTATCGCACTAATTCGCGAAGGACTACTGGATCAAGTTCACAAAATTGCTGTCCAGCAAAGACAAGAATCTGTTTGGGTAGAAAAAGATGAAGATATTTTTTCGACGGTTCATTTTAAATACGATGTTACCCACGGGATGATTGCTTATCATAGATCGGCTGATCCGAATGTTTCCGATCTGCCTTTTATTGATATTGTGGCTGACTTTTTGGTAAACGAAAAGAAACAGTCGGTTCGTATTATCGATAGTGGTCCACGTAATCAGGTTTCAAGATATAGTAAGAGTGGTAGTGTATGGTCAGAGATTCGCGAAAAGTTTAATCCGCACGATGTCTTGAAGATTCCTAAAGAAGCTACTAACCGCTATGCCTACATTATGCGAAAATTTGTACTTGCTCTGAAGGCGGGCAAAATTTTGCAGCCGATAGAGCAACATAGTGAACCCAGAGCGTCCAATACAACGGACGCTTTTTTTAATAAAAAATCCTGCACAGGAGCAGGATTACGACTAGATATTTGCTGTCTTTCGAAAAAAATGGTTGTAAAACCAGATTGCCAGTTTCATTGAAAGTTTGGAAATTTTTTTTGGTCCTTTTTTCTTGACTGAATCCGCAGATACGCCGCCTCCCGAGTAAAGTGCTTTAAATGCTCGAGAAGCCAATAGATACCATATCTTTCCAGTCAGCGGCCAGTTTTGTTGTTGGGCGCGTTGGATAATATTTTGGAAAGAATAAAAGTTATCCCAGTTTTCTCCGACCAAACGAAGTAGCGTACCGCTATCCATATTAGGGTGTTTGATAAGTACCATAGGTTTGTCCGGATCAAGCCAGAATTTATCGTAAACAATTTCGCTTGCATATCTCCGCTTGATATTGACCAGTTCAACACCGGCTGTAATTTGCTCTAATGTTTCACTGTCACGTGTCATATTAGCAAAATCAACGGTACCAAGATACGGCGTATAGCGTGTGTATTGAGCAAAAAGTGTACCTGATTTTTGGGAGAAATCGCGCATCATGGCGATCGTTTCAATCGTGTCAGTTGGCAAACCGCAGATGATTGAACTAAGAACCGCGATGCCATTCTTCTGAATTTCCTGAATGACCTCAACCATTTTTTGACCGACCGGGTTCCATGCTTTATTGGCGCTCTTGAGGCCGGCTTCCGTAAATGATTCAACTCCGACTAGTGCTCCACGAATATTCATCTCATCGTGCATTGCCTTGAGATATTCTGGATCGCTGACGACTTCCGAAGTCATTTGGGTAAATGCATACATGTCTTTGGGTATACGTTTTCCATATTCTCTGAAAAACTCCAGGCGCTTTACCCGAATTTCTATCAACTCTTCCTTGATGTTAGGATTTTGTTCCCGCTCTATGCGTCCAAGTGTTGATGGATTAAAATTATCGTCGCCAAAAATGATAAAACGAAAACCCATTTGGTAGAGCTCATTGACCTCATCAATAATCTTATCTGTCAAACGCTGACGTACTTTTCGGCCGTCGGTTACCCATACCGAACAAAAACTGCAGTTCTCAGGACAACCAGCTACGGTGACAACAACCGGGAACATATATTTTTTTGGATCAAGCAGGTCCCAACGGGCCGACAAAAGAAGATCCCCAGATACCCTACCACCTTTATAGAGTTTTTGGAGATTTCCGCGCAGCTTATCATTAAGGGCTGTGCCCCAAGCGAGATCGCCCGATCCAGTGATTACGGCATCGGCACCCATTTTAATTGGCTCTTCGGGACAGATGGTTGCATGAACTCCTCCGACTATGACTGTAGCGCCACGTGATTTCGCGAGTCGTAGAGCTTTATAGCCAGGAATACAGTTGCCAGTGGTGATTCCGATTCCGACAATATCGCCAGTTTGCACGATGCGCGGATCGAATTTTTTAATTGTCTCGTCGACAATAATCGGGTCGCCAAACTCTTGTGGTGTTGCTTGGGCAATAACATAGAGCCATCTGGGCGTTATAAAACTATATCCAAAACTCTCATTCGCTGGATTGATCAAGAAAACTTTAGGCGTTCTTGCCATACATCACCTCTTTTCTCTTTGTCAAGGATAATTATTTATATAGGTAATTTACTATTGTGTCAAAAGTTTTAACATTCCGATGATTTTTATATGTTATACTTATCGAAATGCCTTATCTTGTTACAAAAAAAGATTCGTGTTGGAGTGGATTGGTTTCTTGATATCTTTGCTCCGCGTGATATAACGAGATTCTAGATGGAGAATAGAGCAACAAATATACCGACAGTTTTTGTCGTCTTTGGTGTTACCGGTGATTTGGTGCGTCGCAAGATTTTGCCGATGCTCTATAGCCTTTTTTTGGATAAAAAATTACCGTCAATGTTTTGTGTCGTCGGTTTTGGTCGCGCTGAAATTGATGAAGCGCAATTTCGTCAGTATGTTGCTGACGGAATTGCGATATATTATCCTGATGCACACGATATTTCAGATTTTTTAAATTTATTTTTATATCAACGTGGTTTTTTTGATGACATAGGGAGCTATCAATCACTAGCTAAAAAACTGGGTGCTGTAGACGATAAATGGGGCGTCTGTTCCAATAAGCTTTATTATTTAGCTGTTCCGCCGACTTTGTTTGACGATATTTTCCACGGGCTTGGGAATGCTGGTCTGAATGAACCATGTGGTGGTGAGCGTGGCTGGACGCGCTTGCTCATAGAAAAGCCATTTGGTCTCGACGGTGCTTCAGCGGATGCTTTGCAAAAGAAACTCAGTTTATTTTTTAAGGAAGAGCAGATTTATCGGATAGATCATTATCTGGCAAAAGAGATGTTACAAAATATTTTTAATTTTAGATTCAAAAATAATTTATTTGAACAAAATTGGTCTAAGGATTTTATTGAGCAGATAGAAATATATCTTTGGGAAACTTTAGGTGTTGAACATAGGGGCGCATTTTATGATTCGGTCGGTGCCTTACGAGACGTTGGCCAGAATCATTTACTAGAGATGCTCGCCTACGTGACCATGGACAGACCAATGTCAGCTACGGCAGATTCGATCAGACAATCTCGAGCTAAAGTGCTCGGTGCCTTGGAGATAGCGGATAATGCCATGATTCAAGAAAAGACTATTCGGGCTCAATATGTCGGATATCGTACAATTGATGGCGTGCAGCCAAGCTCTAATACCGAGACTTTTTTTCGTATTCGGTCCCAGCTATTGAGTGATCGGTGGCGTGGTGTTCCGATAATAATCGAAAGTGGTAAAAAAATGGCCCGTGTTCGCAAAGAGATTATTGTGCACTTTCGTCATACGTCACCATGTCTCTGTCCGACAGATGCGCACTATCGCAACCGATTAGTTTTTAGTTTTGAACCACAAGAATCAATCCGATTTGAATTTTGGGTAAAAAAAACCGGCTGGGAAGATGTCCTAGAGAAGAGATCTTTTGATTTTCTTTTGCGTCAGAGTTCGGAACGTATTCAGTATATCCAAGAGTACGCGACGTTATTGATGAATGCTATTGCCGGCGATCAGGCATTCTTTTTGAGTCCAAGTGAGATCGTAGTTGGCTGGCGTTTTGCAGATCCCATCATAAGAGCATGGCAAAAAGATCTGGTGATTTTACAGAGATATAAAGTGGAGCCAAATTTGTCTTAGAGTGCGTTGCTGATCTGGGCTTGTAAGAGGATGCGACCGACATTGACTGAACTATCGCAATTAATAGATAGAGCGTCTGGTAGGTTCTGGCTGGAAAGAGTCAGTATACGATAGCCATAAGGCGTAAATGAATAAGTTATGTTGCCGATTTTGATAGTTCGCGGTTGTGCTGATCGGTTGTCAAACATAATTTTTATGCCGACCTTGAATGTGGTATTGGCTGGTTTTGCTTGGCAAGAATCATCAAACTGGATGCGTCGATCGGCATATTCATTGACAAGCTGACTGTATACTTCGGTTTGATATGCACTGCCCGTAGCGCCAGCAGGTTTTTTGGCGGCGGTTTTTGGTGTTGGAGTGCTCTTAGCAAACGGGGATGGGATTCTGTTGGCTGCCATAAGACCCGCTATGATAACAACTACTACTACAAGAATGATGTACATTCTTCTTTTTTGTGATTTTTTCATTGAGAACAATTGGGTTGAATGGCAATGCCAGTTCAAGTCCCGTTATTTATATACTTTTAATTATATATCTCTTTGTGGGCTTCCCTATGCAAAACTGTTGACAAATGCTAAACTAATATCGAATTTGTTATCTTGAAAAGGAGAAGGAGAGTGTCGCATGTCAGATGAGCCGCGTGATTTTAATAAGGAATTTTGTAAAATTAAGAAATATCTTGAACAGGGTGTTTATGCTTTAACATTAGAAAAAAGAGATGAGATATATAATAATCAGGGTGAAATAATTACCTATCATAAAGTCAGTGATTTATGGGGTATTTGGGATGTCGCTTGTTCGAAACAAATTCAGAAGGCCACCCTGTCCTATATATATGTTTATGAGTGGAAAGCCTTGTCGCTTTTGAAGCACGAAGATTATTACGAATATAGTCTCAATATCACTATGCGACCTAAAAAACGCAAAAATCAGAAAAAATCACAAGAAGCTCTCGGCGCAATACCCATAAATGATGTTGTCTTTGATGGAAATTTTAATTTTACTGAAAGCTCTATACCAAATCTAGACCCGGCCTATATCTGGTTTATGAAAGCCAAAGTAATCATAGATACCCATTCATCTGAGCCGAAGCCAGAACACTATTTTTATAGAGGCCTCGACTCACGCTTTCATGAGCCGATTTTCTAGTTTTAGCTATTTGGCGGGGGCTGTTCGATACCCCCGCTTTTTATTTGACTTATTTTTGACTTTTGATTATAATCTCTACTATTATTAGTATGCGTTCTAATTGTTCTTTGCTTACTCCCCTTCTGTCTACAGCGTCTAAAAGCATTCATGAAGCGGTAGCATTGGTGATAGGCAAGTATTTATACAATGGCTGGAAAATTTGAAAGATCCAAGCCCCACTTGAATGTGGGCACCATTGGTCATGTTGACCATGGCAAGACGACGCTGACTGCGGCTATTTTGCATACGCTCAATCTGTACAAGGATGAGGGTTATAGCGCTCGCATGGAAAGAATCGACCAGATCGATAATGCGCCCGAGGAAAGAGCTCGTGGTATTACCATAGCTTTGCATCACTCAGAGTATGAGACGCCAAAGCGTCACTATGCTCACGTTGATGCTCCGGGCCACGCGGACTATATTAAAAACATGATTACTGGTGCTGCCCAGATGGACGGCGCGGTTTTAGTTGTGTCTGCCGCTGAAGGTCCAATGCCACAAACTCGCGAGCACATTCTTCTCGCTCGCCAAGTTGGCGTTCCATCAATCATTGTATTTTTGAACAAGATCGACCAAGTCGATGATCCAGATTTAGTTGATTTAGTTGAAGCAGAAATCCGCGAACTCTTAAATAAGAACCAATATCCGGGTGATACAACTCCTATTATTCGTGGATCTGGCTTGAAAGCACTTGAAGCAAAAACAAAAGATGACCCGGCACTGGCACCAATCAAAGAATTAGTTGATACTCTTGATTCTTTTATTCCTGAACCAGTTCGCGACACGGAAAAGCCATTTTTGATGCCTATCGAAGATGTCTTCTCTATCGAGGGTCGCGGCACAGTTGTAACTGGTCGTATTGAGCGAGGAAAAGTAAAGGTTTCAGAAGAAATCGAGATCGTTGGATTAAAGCCAAATCAAAAGACAGTTGTTACTGGTATTGAAATGTTTAACAAACAACTCGACGAAGGTATGGCTGGCGATAATGCAGGCGTTCTTCTCCGCGGTCTTAAGAAGGAAGATATTACGCGCGGTCAGGTTCTGGCCAAGCCAGGATCCGTCATGCCTCATACCGAATTTGATTCAGAAGTCTATATCCTTTCAAAAGAAGAGGGCGGTCGGCACACACCATTTTTCAAGGGGTATAAGCCACAGTTCTATTTCCGAACTACAGACGTAACCGGTGAAGTAACTTTGCCAGAAGGTGCTGAAATGGTTATGCCCGGTGACACCGTAACATTTAAAGTTAAATTAATTGCTCCAATCGCTATGGAAGAGAAACAGCGCTTTGCCATTCGTGAAGGTGGAAAGACTGTTGGTGCTGGAGTAGTTACTAAGGTTATTGTATAAGCGATAAGAACGAGCCCGATATTTGTCGGGCTCGTTCTGCGCTAAGCTTCTTGAAGTATGGCAATAAAAAAAGAAAAAAAACCAGAAGATCAGAGAATTCGAATAAAACTGAAAGCTTACGATAACAAAATTATCGATAAGTCTGCTCGACAGATTGTGGATACGATAGAACGTAATGGTGGTAAGGCCATTGGCCCGGTGCCATTGCCTACCTCTATCCATAAATACACAGTAAATCGCGCGTCGTTTATTGATAAGAATTCTCGCGAACAGTTTGAAATGCGAGTACATAAACGTTTGATTGATATTGGTACGCCAAATCCAAAGATTGTTGATTCATTGATGAACCTCAATCTACCGGCCGGTGTTGATATAGAAATCAAAATGTAAGGTGATAGATGCGGCGTCTCTCAAAGGTGCTGCATGTGTTACTTTTCTGAATCATTCTATTCTAATCTAAGTAACTTAGTTTAGCGCGTAGTCGGGCTAAGCCCGATTTATTTTATGACATACATATTGGCAAGAAAGATTGGTATGACCCAGATATTCCAAGATGACGGCAAAGTCATCCCTTTAACTATGCTCGAAGCCGGTCCGATAACAGTTACACAGATTAAAGACAAAGAAAAAAATGGTTATGAGGCGGTGCAGGTTGGTTTTGGTAATAAACGCAGATTATCCAAAGCCCAGAAAGGTCATACAAAAGGTCTATCTGACGTTTCTTATCTTCGTGAGTTTAAATTTGATGAAAATTTAAAACGCGGTGATGTGATCGATGTTTCTGTATTTGAATTAGGTCAAAAAGTAAAAGTAAGCACCATATCAAAAGGCAGAGGATTTCAAGGCGCGGTAAAGCGCCATGGCTTTCATGGTATGCCTGCAAGTCACGGACATCATCATGTATTACGTCACGTAGGTTCTATCGGTCAGCGTTTCCCACAACATACATTGAGGGGTACTCGTATGGCTGGACGCATGGGTGGTGTTAGGGTGACCACACGTGGCTTGAAAGTTGTCATGATTGATAAAACAAAAAATTTAATTGGCTTAAAAGGAGCTGTTCCTGGCAGACGCGGTTCTTTAGTTGAAATTGTGTCGATATAACATGAAAACAAATCTCTACAATACAGAAGCTAAAATAGTCGGTGATATAGATCTTGCTGATCAGGTTTTTTCAGTTCGACCCAATAACAATCTTATTCATCAAGTAGTAGTCGCGCTCGATGCTAATAGTCGCCTACCTTGGGCACATACCAAGGGCCGAGGTGATGTTCGTGGTGGTGGCAAGAGACCGTGGCGCCAAAAAGGTACTGGTCGTGCTAGACACGCGTCGATTCGTTCTCCTATTTGGAAAGGTGGCGGTGTAACCTTTGGACCCACTAGTGAGCGTAATTACGAACAAAAGATTAACCAGAAAATGAAAAAGAAAGTTCTCGCTATGGTATTGTCCTCAAAATTATCTGCTAAAAAAATATTGGTTCTTGACGCTTTGCCATCAGAAGAGCCAAAAACAAAACAAGGTGCAAAAATGCTGAAAGTATTATCCGGAGTTCTTGACGGGTATCGTTCGAATAAAGGCAAATCCGATTCTATACTGGTAGTTACGCAATCGAGTGATGATAATGCACAGCGCCTTATGCGCAACATACCCCATGTTTTTATTACGCATGCCGGCATGCTTAATGTTCGAGATTTATTAAAAACAAATTATGTCGTTTTATTAAAGGATTCACTTACTAATATAGAGAAACGTGTTATTAAAACAGCTTAAACATGCCATTATTTAAACGAACAAAAAAAGAAGAAGATAAAAAAGAACAGAAAGAAGCGGCTGTTGAAGTTGCTCGTGAAACAACGGCGACTGTCTCAGCTCCGGTTGATACTTCTGGCGCCGTTTTGTTCCCACATATTACCGAGAAGGCTTCGACACTAGGAACGCTGAATAAATACGTCTTTCGTGTCGATAAGCGCGCTACGAAGATTGATATTAAGAGAGCGATACAAAAGGGGTATGCGGTGACCGTTACAAAAATAGATATTATTAATGTAAGACCCAAAGAGCGTCGCATTGGACGTACCCGTGGTTTTCGTCCGGGTTTTAAAAAGGCAATAGTAACCGTTCAATCTGGACAAACGATTGATGTAGCTCGCGCTTAATATGGCACATCGATACAAACCAACAACTCCAAGTCGCCGAAGTATGATGGGATATGATTTCTCAAACCTTTCGGCTGTTAAACCGTTAAAATCTCTAATGGTTGGTTTGCGTAAAAAAGCCGGTCGCAACAACCAAGGACGTATTACAACTCGACATCAAGGAGGCGGTCATAAGCAAAGCTACAGACTCGTAGATTTTAAACAACAAAAATTAGACGTACCAGCAAATGTATTTTCTATTGAATACGATCCAAATCGAACAGTCCGTATTGCACTTCTGCATTACTTAGACGGCGAGAAGCGATATATTCTTGCGCCAACAGGAATGAAGGTCGGTGACCGCGTTGTCACTTCAGAGAGAGCGCCACTTGAACCGGGCAATCGTATGATGCTGAAAAATATTCCTCAAGGTACCGAGGTCCATAACCTAGAATTTCATCCGGGTAAGGGCGGCCAGATTGTCAAATCGGCTGGTTCAGCGGCTACGGTTCTGGCTCATGAGGGCAATCAAGTACAGGTAGTCTTGCCATCAAGCGAAGTCCGTAAATTCTCGGCTTTTACGATGGCATCGGTTGGTCGTCTTTCAAATATTGAACATAGTTCAGTGACTATCGGAAGTGCGGGACGAGCCCGACACATGGGCAGACGACCAGCAGTACGCGGTTCGGCTATGAATCCAGTAGACCATCCGCATGGTGGTGGTGAAGGTCGACAGCCAATAGGTTTGCGTTATCCTAAAACCCCATGGGGTAAACATGCCCTTGGAGTAAAAACCAGAAAACGCAAAAAGAAATCCGGCGTCTTTATAATCCGTCGCCGTAAGAAATAATAGACCCATTGCTCAATTAACGATTTTTCGATAATCTAAGCAACGTATAATATATGTCAAGAAGTATAAAAAAAGGAATATATGTCGACGAGAGACTTCTAAAGAAAGTCCATGCTTTGCGTGCTGGAGACAAGACCGTTATCAAAACATGGTCTCGCGCCAGCGCAATTAGTCCAGAGATGGTCGGTTTTAATTTCGGCGTTCATAACGGTCGGATCCATATTCCTGTTTTTGTGACTGAAGATATGGT
>CAYUQA010000016.1:0-3085 GCA_964446135.1 uncultured Candidatus Saccharibacteria bacterium
TTCTCAACACCGAACGAACTTGTCGCTCATTGAACGACGATGGTACAGTAGACATGAAAGTGGAATAGGTTAATTGGTTGATATATGTTTCGACAACAATATTCTACCAAACCTGTTCCATTTTCTTGTTATGGGCTAAATAAAATGCGGTACCATGGTACCGCACCGTAGTCATCTTAAACACGCTACGATCATTCAGCAAATAAAACAAAGGGTATCGAAATACACCAGAGTATTGCACAAAGCACCACAAAGATCACCACCCCGAGTAACGATGGTGCGGTACCAAATAATAAATGCCATTGAACAAACAAGACTGGAACAGTCAAATCGACAAGTATCGCGAGGACTGAAACTGCTATCTTTTTGCGAAAACTTATACTAGAGAAATCAATCTCGTTAAAAATTTTAATGACCTTCATTCCAATAACCTCCATCCCTTTCCTACCATAATTATCAAAAATAAGAAAATTACCAGCCTTTTTGCTTGAGGGCGTTTTCGGCGGCGGCTTGTTGGGCATCCTGTTTTGACGGACCCTCACCATCGGCTACCAGTTCTTTGCCAATAAAAACGCCGACTTTGAACTGTTTAGCGTGATCCGGCCCCCATTCCTTTAAGACTTCGTAATTTGGCGTGACGCCAGCTCGCTCTTGCGCTTCCTCTTGAAAACGACTCTTGGCATCTTTATAGCTCTGACTTTCTAAAATCTCCGGCAATTCAGGCAATATAAATCGATGAATAAATTCGGCGGACTTCGCATATCCTTGATCGAGATAAATCGCGCCGATGACCGCTTCCATGGCATTGGCCAAAATATATTGTCGAGCACGGCCGGTATCTTTGGCTTCACCACGAGAAAGAAAAATGAATTCATTCAGATCGATTTTGCCGGCTACTTTTGCCATCATAACCGCATTGACCAACGCCGCCCGCCAATTGGTTAGCTCACCTTCAGGATTGGGATAATTTTTATAGAGAAATTCGGTAACGACGAGTTCGAGCACAGCATCGCCCAAGAACTCCAAGCGTTCATTATGCTCCAAATTCCAACTTGGATTCTCGTTGATATATGAACGATGTGTCAGCGCCTGCAAAAGCATATTTTTATCACGCAAACTTATATGTATTTTTTCTTCAAAGAGTGCTAATTTTTCTTGATCGATTTCCATTATTGTATGAGATCGCGGAACACGAAGCAGAGATCGAAAACTACGATCGTTGTTTCTTATTCCCCAACCGTTTCAAGTGGCTCTTCTACTTCTGGTACTGCTGACTCTTGTGGCAACTCCTCACTCTCGCTAGTTACGTCGGGAACGCCTTCTGGCTCTTCTTCACGCTTTTTTGGTACATCATCTTTGCCCGGCTCACCAATCTGACGATAAATCGTACCGAGTACGCCATTTATAAATTTGCCCGATGCATCACCGCCGAATGATTTGGCCAGCTCTATGGATTCATTGATAGCAACCTTTGGTGGCACTTCATCACGATTGCCATAGAGTAACTCAAAAATGCCTAAGCGCAATACGGCGCGATCAACCATAGCGATTTGATCTATCGGCCATTGCGGCGCCGCCTTTTCGATAATGCGGTCAATCGGATCGATTTTGGAGATGACGCCATTTACAAGATCAGTCACAAAATCCGTCTCATCGAGACCAGCACCAAATTCTTTGAGATTGTAAGCGATCATTTCTGGCAATTGATCATCATGTTTACCACGAAAATCCCACTCATAGAGTGTTTGCATGGCAATAGATCGTGATAGATGTCGTGAAGCCAAGGTACAGAAGTATTATGTAGCAAGTATTATGTATTAAGTTTCTCTGACTACTCCATGATACTTAATACTATATACGTAATACTATGGTAGATTATGTCTGTCTTTGTCTCTCTTTTTCTTTTCTCTTAAGTTCTCGGGCTATTACGTTAATAACTTCCTGGCCACGATAGTAGCCGCAGTTTTTGCAAACTACATGCGGTAAGACCAGCTTTTTACACTGTTGGCAGGACGTTAAAATCATTGGCTTGAGAGCCAAATGACTGCGACGACGGCCTTTCTGGCCTCTTGTACTGTGTGCCCGTGGTACACCCATAATCCCACCATATTACCACACCTTTTAATTTTTTGCAAAATGAAAAGGTGTGCCGGATAAGTTGCATGCCTGATTTGGGTGTATTGATTTAATCCAAGCGAACATTCATTTTTCAGCTTTTTTATAGAAAAACGAATTCTTGGTTTTTTCTACAACACTATTCTCATCACTAAAAATTAAATTGATACATATGAGTACTACGTCGGTAGGTCTGACTGAATTTAATTTTGAAGCTATCGCGCTCACTACAGCATCTATATCTTCCTGTGTATGAATAGGTTCAGAAAGTTCTACTACGCCAGAGCCCAAACCTAGTCCAGGATGTAAAAAAGAAGATATCTTAAATTGATAACTTACGAAATATCTGAAAAGTGCCATGGTTGCCTCCTAATCCATAATCGTTATTCATCAAAATTGTTAAGTAAAATAGATTATAAACTATATATATTTAAAAGTCAACATTCAAAATTCTGTCAATACTGCTAATTAAGAAGTTTTGATAGTATATAAGAATTATGCGTTTTACCCATCTCCATAATCATTCGCACTATTCTCTGCTTGATGGCCTGACCAAGATCGACGAGATGATCGCGCGCGCCAAAGAACTCGGCATGGATTCGATCGCGCTGACCGATCACGGCTCGATGTACGGTGTAATCGAGTTTTACAAAAAAGCTAAAGTGGCTGGAATCAAACCAATCATTGGGTGCGAGATGTACATCACCGAGAACATGTACGACAAACGTACCGATGCCAGTGGTCGTGCCTATTATCATCTCGTCGTCCTCGCCGAAAACAACACCGGCTATCGCAATCTCATCAAGCTGGTCACCAAAGCCAATCTCGAAGGGTTCTACTACAAACCACGCATTGACAAAAATCTTTTGCGCGAATATAGCCAAGGACTCATTGGCCTGTCTGCCTGTCTCGGCGGCGAACTTTCACGTACTGTCGTCACCGGCAACATAGAAAAAGCCAAAAAAATAGC
>CAYUQA010000017.1:0-3426 GCA_964446135.1 uncultured Candidatus Saccharibacteria bacterium
TCGTGCTTCACCGTTAAGCGAGTGCGCGACATATGAACCGATATCGATCTTTGTATATCTGCCGGATAATTCATTGTGCGCGCCAAGAAGACGAAAAAAAGGCTGTGCAAAATCAACGGGCATAGTGCACAACAAACGAAAGACTATACCGCCTTCAATCGGCGTCACATGTCGTTCTCGCCACAGATAATCAATCATGCCCTCTGCTTTTTCATCAACTTCACGATCTTCACGAGCCGTAGAAGTACGAGCATTACGCACCGCTGATGGATCTTGCAAAAGATTAAGAATGGGCATTTTACAAATACCCCTTTCTCGATCGAATACAATCATATCTTCCGAGCTGACACATTTTTCCTGTTCTTCGAGTTGAATCAAAAACTTCTCGAAATCATCTTTATTCTCCGGCAATTCTGATACATCACTAAAACTTTTCGGGATTCTCAACATCACCCCATCAACTTCAATAGACGCGTGATTATTTGAGAATACTCTTTGCGGATTAAAGGCTTTAACCAACTCATTAAGTGCCATTTATTTACTCTCCTTTTGTTTTTTCAAAGATTCTACTACATGTTTATACGCGATATCCACAACTTCAGCAAACGGTAATTCCGCATTGATAGTCTCTATCGGCCCAAGCTCTGATGCTAAATCATCTCGAGATCGCAATTCTCTATAGGCCGCATTAATTTTTTCCATTTTTTCCCTGGACTCCCAAATTTCTCTTTTACGACTGGCATCGGTTATACGTTTTTCAGCCGTAGCCACAGAGATATCAAGAACTAAAGTCAGATCCGGAATCAGTTTTGCTTCGCCGATAATCTGATTGCTGATATTGATTATCTCATCGAATGTCCTGCCAGAAAGTGTTCCGTATACAAAAGTACTTAAATGATAACGAACGCATATCACAATACACCCACCCCAAAGTTGGGGCATGATCTGCAAGTTATGAAAAAATCTTTGCATTATGAACGGTCTTTGGAGAAAAACCCCAAATTGATGCATTGGATGATCTTCGCTATCAATTACGCTCATCGCTCGTATTTCTTTACCAATTGCAGAATCATCTGGCTCCTGCGTTTTAAAGACTCTATGGCCATCTTTAACTAGCAAGTCAGATAGTCCAACTGCTAATGTATCCTTGCCGGAATAATCACCACCCTCTATCACGACAAAAAAACCTTTTTGTTTAAGAGCTTTTTTAGTCATTATGTCCACCTCCAATTTCATGACCTGCACATATTCTAATAGAGCAAAAGCATGCCACAAGTTGACAGCAAATCAAAAAACCCGCCTTCGCGGATTTTTTTGATATAAAGTTAATTACGCAAATTCAGCGCTTGTTCAATACGAGACATCCTATGATTAAGATCTGTCACTTCTTTTCGAACGTCAAGCTCATTTTTAATCTCTTCGAAGCCATCGGCTACCATACGAGCTAAATTATCCACAGTATCAATAAGTGAGTCGATTTTCTTGTCGACACTCATGCTAAGGGCATCGATCTTTTTGTCGACACGACTTATATCTTCCTTTGTCGCAAGTTGAGCTAATTTTTCATCTAAATATTCCTTGGTAATTTCTGACATAGAGTTGATTATATCAAACCAGCAAAAATAAACTACTTGACTTCTATCCCCATACTTCTTGCGGTACCTTCGATGATTTTTGCCGCCTGATCAACATCGTACGCGTTCAGGTCGGGCATTTTGGTCTCGGCAATCTCACGAACTTGAGCTTTTGAGACAGTGCCAACTTTCTTTTTGTTGGGATTAGCGGAACCCTTATCTATACCTGCCGCTTTGCGGAGCAAAAATGCCGCCGGTGGTGTTTTTAAGACAAAGTCAAAACTGCGATCTTCAAAGATCGTAATCTCGGCTGGCAATATTTGACCCGGTTTGTCTTTGGTCGCCTCATTGAATCGCTTCACAAAATCAGCGATATTAACGCCATGGGGACCAAGTGCTGTGCCCACTGGTGGCGCGGCTGTTGCTTTACCGGCTTCCAATTGCAGTTTTAATATTGTTTTTATTTTCTTTGCCATAGTGAATAGTATTAAGTATTCTGTATCATGTATTATGGAATATATGATGAGAAGGGTCTGCAAATAATCTCTTCTTCCATAATACCAGATACATGATACCGGTATTTAGATTTTCTTTACTTGCAAGAAGTCCAGCTCCACTGGCGTATCGCGTCCAAACAAGGTAACCAACACCTTAATGCGTCCGCGTTCCTCGTCAACTTCCGAGACTTTGCCATCGAAATCCTTAAACGGACCGTCGGTTATTTTTATATTATCACCAACCACAATGTCAAACTTGTATTTCGGCTCATTAACACCCATTCTCTGCATAAGAGCCTCCATCTCGTCCTGTCCAAGTGGTGTTGGAATTACGCCAGCGCCGATAAATCCAGTCACATTTGGCGTATTGCGAACAACATACCATGAGTCATCGGATACGATCATCTCGACTAGTACGTAACCGGGGTAGATTTTCTCCTCGATAGTCTCGCGTTTGCCACCTTTGATTTTAATCTTTTTTTCTTTGGGAACTAAAACATTAAAAATCTTGTCTTCATAGCCCAACGACTCAATGCGCTGTTTGAGGTTACGGGCGACATTGTCTTCATAGCCGGAATAGGTATGAATGGCATACCATTGTCGTTCACCGGTTGTAACTTGCTTTGGCATATATAAAAATTATTGACCGATTAATTTGGTTAAGCCGTAACCAAACAGTGCATCAAGCGCGCCAAGGAAAACCGCTACACCAAGACTCATACCAATAACGACGTAGGTATATTGGAGAGTCTGCTTGCTTGTTGGCCAGCTGACACGACTTAACTCAACTTTTACATCACGAAGAAATGCAGTAACTTTTTCCATATTTTTCAGTTTAAACCTTATTGTAGCTTTCTTTCAGGTATTTTAAAACCCCTCACGGGGTTATAGGTTGTATGTTGAATATACTCTTTTTTCTAAAAGTCGTCAAGGGAGTAACTTAGGAAAAAGGATCAACTCGGCATAGCCAAGAACTTTGACTTGAAAATGTTCAATCGGACCATTATTTTCAATACGATACGTTGCCTTTTCGATGAGTTTTGGAATATCTCGTTCGGTTCGTCGTTTCATTATTGTCTCAAACATTCGTCGGGTCAAATTACCTGGAAAACGCGGATTGCCCGCCATCCGTTTGAAAAGCAAATCACGCGGAGCCTCGACAGCCAAGATTGAATGGACAGGAAATTCAACAATAATATCGTGATCGAAAGGATCCCAGCGCATCCCATCAGCAATAAAGACATCGGCTTTAGACTCACTAATTTTACGGCTAACCGCCCGGCTCAAAATCGTTTTTGGATCATGAATACCTTGCCAATTAGTCTGATGCATAATTTTGGGTAGAAGCTGATAAT
>CAYUQA010000018.1:0-8018 GCA_964446135.1 uncultured Candidatus Saccharibacteria bacterium
TTGCAGGATCTATGCCCGTCGTAATACCACCAAGCAGAATCAATAGAGTAATAATACCAAGAATAAAAGGCAATAATTGTCGGTAATTTTTTTCGAAAAGCGCAAACGCACTATTTAATATCTCAATTGGGCGCGTGATAGTTTTTGACATTATATTCACTATATACTAGAAATCTTCTAAATAACACTCTTTCATCTATAATTGAGGTAATCTTTAATCTCTGTGATAATATAGCTTCGATGATTGATATAGCACAAGATGTCAAAAGCTTGTCACATATTGGGCCGCGTATGGCGCCACGGCTAAGGCGTCTTGGTATTGTGAGAGTGATCGATCTACTTCTTCATTTCCCAAATAGATATGAAGACTATACGCAACAATGCAAAGTTGCTGATATTGAAGAAGTTGGTAATCTGGTAAGTGTTCGAGGTATGGTGACTGACATTCGTAGCAACATATCGTGGCGTCGTCGTCGGCTTGTGGTAACAAATGCCACGATCGAAGATGAGACCGGATCCTTGCATGCCGTTTGGTTTAATCAGCCATATATCGAGCAAACGCTACCTTTGGGCGCGATCGTGATTCTGGCTGGCAAAGTATCTCGAGACCAGCGTGGCATATATCTTTCAAATCCAACCTATGAAAAAGAAACTCGCGGACATGAAATGACGCATACCGGTCGTTTTGTTCCGGTATATCCAGAAACCGCCGGTATTAGTTCAAAATATCTTCGTTTTCTGATCAAGCCGATACTGACGCAATTAGAAGATATGCCTGATGCGTTGCCTGATGATGTGCTTGAACGCAACGACCTGCCTCTGTTGGCCGATGCTTTACGAGGTATTCATTTTCCCGAATCACTTGAAGAAAGTGAGCAGGCGCGCAAAAGATTTGCTTTTGAAGATCTTTTGTTGTTTCAATTGCGTGCTTTGCAAGATCGGCGCACAGCGCAGTTGTCAAAAGCGCAGGCAATACCTTTTCAAAAAAAATCGGTTGCCGATTTTGTAAAATCGCTACCTTTCAAACTGACTGATGATCAGCGTCGCGCCGCTTTTGAGATTTTACAAGATTTAGAACGGCCGTTTCCGATGAATCGCCTACTCAATGGTGATGTTGGTTCGGGCAAGACTGTCGTGGCTGTGATCGCGGCCCACGAGACGATTCAGTCAGACGCGACATTTCAGGTTGCTTTTATGGCGCCGACTGAAATTTTAGCAAGACAACATTTTGAAACACTCAAAAATCTGTACGCCAAGACACCAAATATTACTATTGGTTTTTTGACCGGTCGCGAAGCTCGACAATGGCCGACTGACGAGGTAACCGAAGAAAAAATCAGCTAAAAACTGATGCAGGAAAAAATAAAGCGCGGCGAGATTAGGATTGCTGTTGGCACACACGCGGTAATTCAAAAAAATGTTCAATTCAAAAAATTAGTTTTTGTGATCATTGATGAGCAACATCGTTTTGGCGTTGGTCAGCGCATGGCGCTTGTAAAAGGTAGTAATAGAAAAACAGCGCCGGTGCCACATTTGCTTTCGATGACGGCGACGCCGATACCCCGCACGTTGGCGCTGACTATATATGGCGATCTTGATGTCTCGTTGATCAAAGAAAAACCAAAAGGTCGTCAGCGGATCATTACTCGTGCCGTTGAAAGTTCTCGTCGCAAGGAGGCATATGATTTTATTGACAAACAGATCGCGCAAGGTCGGCAAGTATTTGTGATTTGTCCGCGTATTGAGATTGCAAAGAATGAAACTGACCCGACAAAAAAGATTTCAATTTCAAAACTTCTGTGGGCTGAAGTCAAAGCAGTGACCGATGAATTCGAACGACTTTCAAAAGATATTTTCAAACATCGTCGAGTGGCGATGTTGCATGGCAAAATGAAACCTAAAGAAAAACAGGAAATCATGCAGGATTTTAAAAACCATCGTTATGACATGCTCATTTCGACATCGGTGATAGAGGTCGGAGTGGACGTGCCAAATGCCTCAATGATGCTCATTGAGTCTGCCGAGCGTTTTGGTTTGGCGCAACTGCATCAGTTCCGCGGGCGGGTCGGTCGTGGTAGCGCCCAATCGTATTGTTTTTTGTGCGTCAGTGGTGATTCGGCAGTTAGTCAGCGACTCAAAGCACTTGAGAAAATCGATAGTGGTTTTGAACTGGCCGAGATTGATTTAAAGTTGCGCGGCCCGGGCGAATTTACCGGTGTCAAACAATCAGGTATCCCCGATCTGGCTATGGCATCGTTGGGCAATATGGAGCTTATCAAGCAGTCGCGAACTGAAGCAATGTTGCTTTTGAAAAAAGATGCGGCACTTGCGCAGTACCCGCTTCTAAAAAAGAAACTCGCCGAAATGGAAAAAATCGTCCATTTTGAGTAGACTTTTGAATAACATATTTGCTTTCGGAGTGGGGATGCTCCGAGAAATAAAATCAATCGTCGCCTCACTTCGGAAAATGACAAACCCTGCCTGCCGGCAGGCAGGTCGCTTTGCTCAAACATCTGATTTTCCGCTTCGACTCCTCAATTTTTAATTTCTTTCCGCAAAACTCCTTCAGCAAAATATGTTAATCAAACGTATCCAATTGGATTGCAGATTTTGGATTGATATGCAAAGTTCTTTCGAGTACTGGAGCGAGATGTAGTAATCCTACTTTGAGCGAAGCACGCAGAAAAACTTTGCAGAGCGGACAAAATCTGCAATCCCATTATATTTTATCTGAGATTCGAGCTTTTGGTGTGACCCAGAAGCCCATATATCTGCCAAACATCAGACGGGTTTGAGCATCGAGCGCTGGAATAGCGCCGAAGATGATTGAGCGAATAGGGAAGAGTAGCCACTGCGTCATCATGAAGAAATGACTGATGCGGCCTTTGTGCGCCGGACGTGGTGGCAGAACAGAGAGGGCAAATATGACAGATGTACCAAGTCCAATCATGGCAAAGCCCATCATGAAGCGGGTCATGTACGGTAGATTGAATGCCAGAACGGTGCTGTTAAATACGACGCCACCGACGATGATGGGCAACCAGCCGAGCAAGAAAAGAAGCAGAGGATTGGTCGCCCATGACCAAATACCCTCGATCATGACATAGGTAAAACGAAATTTGGTCTTGAATGGCATATTTTTGTTTTTATAAAATCCATACAAGAAATAGGGGACATTTTCGGCACCATAACCCCAGCGACGGTGCTGTTTGTAAATGTTGACCATCGTTTGGGTATAGGTCGGTGCGAGATTTGAATCCATCGCGACCGGATAGTAGAGCGGTTCAACGCGATAATCACCGTCATAGCGCAAAAGACATTGCCAGAAGATTCGCGAATCCTCGGAGACGATATTCCCTTGCCAAAAGCCAGCATCGATGAGTGCGGTAAATGGCATTGAGTGGCTTGAATAAGTAATCATACTTTCTTGCTGTTCTTGTTTGATCGCCTGCCAGAATGATGTTGAAAAACTCGAGATGCGTGAAATCGCCGGCGCTTCCCAGATATTGTTGATGTATAATGGCACTGGCTGATAGGATGCACGATAGGCGTTTTTTGATGTTAAGAAAATATAGGTCAAGCGGGCGAAATAGTCGACCATGACAATGGTATCAATATCAAATGCCGATACTAGTATATGATCATAAGGGATCGCCAATGGATTGATGACATTTTCAGTGACCCATTTGCCGGCCCAAGCGATATTGGATCCTTTGCCGGCCAGTTCGCCAGCCAAACCATCGGGATGTTCGAGAACAATAAATTTAAAAAAAGTGTCGCTATAAATGGCTTGTAACTTTTCAGCTAAGCGTTGGTTCTCTTCGTGTCCGGCGCGTTCTTCTTGAGTCAACAAGACGATCATGCGGTCGTTTGGATAGTTGCTGTTTTTGAGTCCTTCAATCGTGCCGATGACGACCTCGTCGCTTTCTTTGAATCGTGGCAAGACGACGAAATGATAGATGTCGCGCCATGACCGTACATTTTTGGTTTCGTGTTCGTCGTGAGTCAGCGCCTCGAGTTGTGGTAGCCATTTGATCTTCATGTTCGAGCGAACTTGGTTGAAGCCAATCCGCAGATAGATAGAGAGATAGATAGTTTTGATGAGCCAGTAGGTGTTGAAGATAATGACAAATACCGCCATGGCCGCTGGTATAAAGAACGACAAAACAACCGTCGGGATCAATGTTGCCCAAGCAAGGATGCCGGGTAGCATTTCCAAGAAACGGTACAAATAGCGATCTTTTCTATTGATAAGGTCGCTTGAGCGGCCTAAACGCAGATTATCGTACATAGGTGTAAGTATCTTTTTAGATTATTTGAAGCTGGTTATAACTTGAACTCTAAAAACAATAATACCTCCTCAAACCGGCTGCTCCAAGAAATAAAATCAATCGTCGTCTTACTCCGAAAAATGACAAACCCTGCCTGCCGGTTTACCCGCCATGGAGGGCAGACAGGTCGCTTCGCTCAGACATGTCATTTTACGGTTCGACTCCTCAATTTTTAATTTCTCTCCGCAATGGTTCTCGGAAGCATTTTTGTTTTTAAAGTTGGTTACTTAACCATATCATATTATTGACATTTTGGGAAGATTGGGTCTAGGTATGTCCAGCAGGAATTGCCAGAGGCCATCTGTCGGGTCAACAAGGCCATCTTTCATTGACTGATCCAGCTTGGAGAGCTTTATTATCAGACTAGCCAACCCCGCTGTTGTAAAAGCTTTTGCTTGCTGGTAGGTCTTTTGTACCACAAAAGGATGGAGCCCACTCTCGGTAGCTATAGCGGTGGTATTTTTATTACGGTCAATTCCATCTCGAACTATCGCCAGATTACGTAATTGGTAGGCGATCATGGATAGTAAATAATGCGGATCGGCGTCTTGTTCAAGCTGTCGATGTAGTAGTGATAGCGCTTGGATGATATTCTGATGACCTAGCGCATCTGTGAAGGCAAAAATATTTTCTTTTGACTGATGGTGAACTAGCTTTTCTACGATAGCATTGTCGATGCTTTCGATCGCCGAGCCATAAAAAAAGTGCGCGATTTTTTGGATCTCTACCGCCAGTCGCCCGCTGTTGCTGACAAATATTTTTCTGGGCTTTTCAATCTCGCTGTTTGTGAGCTGGATGAGCTTGTCAATCACAGACGACGCAATTTTAATTTTGTATTTTTCTATGCGACGATCAACCCATTGCTTGAGCGCGATGCCGGCCAGCGGTTCAAATGTCTCTACGGCGATTTTTTTGCTCGCTAATATTTTTGCCAGATTGCCAGCACTTTTTTTAAGCTTACTTATGTCGGTCATTACGGCGATGACGACTGTAGTAGCGGGATCGCTGGTCACGTTGTATTTTTCAATAAGTTCGGCGATAATATCACCTTGTGCAAGCACATCAGGGACGATGACTAAACGCGCTTCGTCAAAAAAACTTTTAGTTTTAATTATCTCTCGAATCCTATCTATCTCGTTTTCAGAGCATCTTGTGCCGGTAATATTTTTCTGTGCAAATTCTGTTTCGATATCTTGGATCCTTTCGAATATGCGATAACGGTCAGAACCGTGAAGAAAAATAATCATAAGCTAGTTTGTCCGTCCGTGCCGCGGGCGTCGATTTCAATCCAAGTTGATCCTTTGACCAAATTGATTGTATCCCCCTTCTCATTAAAAAATTGCAATGGTTTTTCGGTGCTATCTTTTTTCCAACGGCCGAGGATAGCAACTCCATTTTGATATATAGTTGCATCGCCACTGCTGAGTGTTTGTACTCGGATATAATCTTTGCTGATTGGTGACCATGTCGTTTTCATTATGATTATGTTTTTGGCACTGACTTGGCTTTGAGTTGTTTTATCGATCTCATCTTTTGCGCCGCGCTGTCTAGTGTAGATATTCTCTTTTTCACTATAGGTCCAATCTACAGTAAACTCGCCACGATACAAGGACGGCGGATTCTCGGTACCTTTTGATTCATCCTTTGCGTCATAAATATATTGCACTCGCTCGCCTATATTGTACTGATGATCTTCGGCAAATTTTTTCAATAATTCAAAACTGGTAAAACCATTATGCGGTCGTGGTGCGCTTGGTTTTCTAAAAAATACAGTGCCATCGTACTTTAGTCCGTCGATATTATCGATGATGCGGTTGTTGAGCTGTATTAGTGCTTGATGCTCACCGCCCCAGTGCGCGTAAATCGCACCGAGTCCTTGCGCGAGTGGGATAAAATCAATACGTGAAGATCGGATCGAACCAATCTCTTTTGGTTGTACACATTCAAATACTGCCATCATGCGAGTAACGCCACTGTCTGTGACCGGCATTTCAAAAACCAGATCGGCTTGTCCAATACCAGATAAAGGTCGCGCTTCGGCATCAGATGAGATCATAACTGCAAACGGTCGAGTCGGCGCTTCGCATAATCGCCCATTTGTGTTTTTTAATTGTAGATTATTTAAAATTTGCGCGGTCGTGCCGTGAGCGATATCGATCGTTCTTTGAATAAGGCCAGAATAGAAAAAACCAAAACCGAGCACGAGCATCGTACCGACAGTAGCTAGATATTTTTTAAAATCTGAATTCATAATTTTTGATGAACCGGACAAAAATGAGCCGAGCGGTTGTTGATTCTGATTTTCTCAATTATACCACCGTCATTGCGCGCGCAGGGTTGCCCGTGCTTCTGATAAGCACGCGCGATGTCCTGATAACTGCCTTTGGTACCCCAAAGCGTGCGATAATTGCGTTCACTATGTCCTTTACGTTCGATAGCTTTTGTCAGAATCTCCCGCGTTGCTTTGTAGATTTTAACCAGATCATTTTTTGTTATAGATTCGACTCGAGCTAGCGGATGGATACTCGTTTGCCACAAAATCTCATCGGCATAGATGTTACCAATACCAGCGATGACATATGGATCCATTAGGACCTTTTTTATAGTGCCGCGCTTCTTGTTAAGACGTAGAGAAAAGTCATCAGCGGTGAAATCTTCAGCCAATGGTTCCGGTCCGAGCTTGCCGATATCGTGCAGTTCATTTATCGTGTCGGTTTTTGTGAGATAGATACGTGCGAAACGTCTGACATCCGATAAGCCAAGCATATCGCCATTGTCCAAAAAGAAGATGGCGCGGATAAAACGATTGAATGGGTCGCTCGCTACACGCTGATCGGAAGATTGAATATTATGGTCGATATCTGGCAACCACGTCTGGTCACTGCCAGACCTTTTCCATCGGCCATAGAGCAAATGTCCGGACATTTTTTGGTGGATCAGGAGAGTCTGGTTATTTGATAGATCAATCAGGATATATTTGGCTCGTCTGCGCGAGTCGATGATATGCGCGTTTTTAATCGCAGCTTCGAGCGCTATAATCGAATGCGTTTTGATCGAAGTTGGTCGTTCGCACCAAAAAGAAGTGATCGTTCGACCGATCACGTGTGTCTGCAAACCGCGTACGATAGTCTCAACTTCAGGTAACTCGGGCATAAGATAATATTGACTATTATATAAAATAGGATATAATAAAACTAGTTAAGAATCAACAGGGAAGGAGATTTAAAAAAATGAAAGTTTTTGTGGTCGATTGCAGGGGTCGAGGCACGGGTATTATGGTTTTGAATTCTTTACTTTGTATGCTTGATAGAGAAATCCATATTTTGCATGCAGGTAGCTTTTTTGATCATGACGCAAATTTTACGGAAGTAAAATCAAAGCATTCCGAGTGGCGACTTATTGAGGCCCGTGAAGTTGGTATCGAGGCATTTATTGCGCTTTACGCACAAATTGACGCATATCGAGTGAGTAGGCAGCATTTTTCAGAAAGTAGAAATTATCTAATTGCAAATCTAAAAATATGGTTTGAAGATCTTGGAGTATTGCATAAGAATCTCTAAATCTTCTGCATCTCCGCCCAGTTGAGTCCAGATTTGAGATCAATGGTCAGCGGTACGTCGAGTGCGACTACACCACTCATTAGTCCCCCAAGAATGGGGGCTATTTTTTTGGTGGAATCTTTTTTGA
>CAYUQA010000019.1:0-3135 GCA_964446135.1 uncultured Candidatus Saccharibacteria bacterium
TTGCCGACATGAAAGATAATATGTCCGTCACCGTGTTTTAATTTTGTCGCGCCCATAAAACTAAGCTACTTTTTCCCATACAAAGTAGGTATTCTTGTCTTTCTGAACTTCTACATATCCCCCTGACTTAAATTGATCCGAGTGGAGTACGATGCGAAATTTTTCGCCCTGATAATGTGTTTGCAGGCCAGGGTAACTTGGTGATTCAAATGTATCATCAATAGTATCATAAGAGGACATTTCGTTGTCGCCAATTTCGATCCCGAGTTCTTCTTTCAGAGCTCTTATAGCCGCCTCCGGACGATTTTCTTCGCTTTTAATTTTTTCCGAAAGTGAAGCACCAACGATCCCTTTACGATTTCTTACTCGACCATCATTGAAAACTTGTTTATCCTCAACCAGATGTAATTGTTGGTTATCTTCATCTGTGTAGACGACATCGACGTTGACTAAGGTGAGCTCTCTGTAGAGCTGGCCGTTACGCTCTACAAGCTCTACTTCGCCATCTGAGACCTCTTTCAATAGATGATCGACAGTTTTTGCACTGCCAGTACCCCATGTACTAGTATCAATACCATGTGATTTAAGACGCGCTAGGATTGTTTCGCGTTCACTTTCCTGTGGCAAATTTTTTGATATATTTTCCATATTTGTATGATAACTTGCTTCACGATAGTAAGTCAAATATAATGAAATCATAACATGGAACAACATCAAAATAATTTAGAGAAATTTGACGTTGAAGCAAATCAAGAGCCAGAAGATATTCTCAGCCCTCGGAAAATTATTTGGTCAGATTATCAAAAAGATCGAAGACCTGCGTGATAGCGGCGAGATCCAAACCCGCGAACAAGCGCTTGAGTATTTGAGAAATAATTTAAGCAGTGTAGAATAAAACCATGTACGAAAAAGAATTACTTGAGTTAGGGTTGGCCGACAAAGAAGCGCATGTCTATACAGCGGCGCTTGAGCTTGGGCCGGAGACGGCACAAAACATCGCCAAAAAAGCCGGTGTCAATCGGCCGACAGCCTATGTGCAGATTGAGTCGCTAACTAAAAAAGGCCTGATGAGTCAGGTGATAAAAGGCAAGAAGACACTCTATCTCGCCGAGTCGCCCGAACGCCTTGCAAGCTACCTCAATCGCGTCCAGCAAGATATTGACCTCAAAAAAACCGAACTCCAGCGGATTATGCCGAATTTGCTCGATGTCTTCCAAAGTGCCGGCGAACGCCCAGTCGTACGTTTTTTTGAGGGCATAGAAGCGGCGAAGGCATTACGTGATGAGTACCTCAAAGTAAAGAATAAGAAAATCGAGAATTTTATCAATCTTGATAAAATGTCCGATGTCTTCCCGGATGTTCCCAGTGACTATACCAATCAACGTGTTGCGCAAGGAATTCACGGGTTCAATATATACACATCCAAGTCTGGTCCTGCCGAATGGGTGAATGACGCTTCAAAACTACGTCAAGGCAAATATATGCCACCAAACCAGTTTCCACTGGATGCAGATATCACTATCTTTGATGACAATGTCGAAATCTTGACCTATCGCACCAAGCCAGTTGGTGTAGTTATCCGCAATGCCGAAATCGCTAATGCCTTTCGAGCCATCTTCTATAGCCTTTGGGTGGTGCTCTAAAATTTTGTATCTTTTCTCTCAAGGATTCGAAATCCATCACTGATGGCGTCGCACAAGAAATTTTCCAGTTGACTCTGGTCTTCTTTTGTTTGTGAGATATAAAGATAGGTGTAGTAGAGCTGTTTTTCTTGTTGATGAATAATCGCCGCTGCCATGTTTGATTTGAGTAACATCGCGTTCATGAGGAGACGACCAATACGGCCATTGCCGTCAGAAAAAGGATGAATTTTTTCAAACGTACTATGGACAAGAGCCGATTGCTTCACAATATCGTCAGACTTTTGATCGGCAACCTTCATGATATCCGGAATGAGTGTTGGGATACTCATAAAATTAGCAGTCGGTATATCAACACCAAGGATACGAACTGCATGATTGCGATATGATCCCGCATCAGGACGAATGCCATTCATCAGAATGCCGTGGAGTTTGAGTACCAGATGTGCATCAATAGCTTTGTGCTCGGCAACGGAATCAAAGAGATATTGCAAAGCCGTCTGGTGATTTTTGGCTTCAAGCTGTTCAGTTAAACTTCGATTCGGTAAGGCGGCATTATCAAAGAGGATGGCTGCCGTATCTGGTTCGGTCAGTGTACTGCCTTCGATGCTATTACTGTGGTAGGTCAGCTTGAGAATCAATCGGTCGCGTATATCAGGATTATCGAGAATCTCTTGGATGATGTTCTGGTGTTCGGATGAGTGTTGTTGGAGTGTCTTTTTTTTTGCAATGAGCTGATCGTTTGAGATTAGTTGTTGTCCGGTTACTTCCAGAAATAGCCCTTCAATAGCCGCTTGCATTTTGGCTCGGGGAGTTGATTTACCAGTCCACCAGCTATTGAAGGCGGTAAAAGAGACACCAAAGCGTTGGGCCAGTTGTGTCTGGGTTAGCCCCAGTTTTTTTTGTATTATTTCTAATTTTTGGCGAATATCCATGGTATAGATTCTGGTTTCAATTATGTCTTAAGTATAGCTAACTTTATAAAGTTAGGCAATATCTGGTTAATTTTATAAAGTTACAGAGTGAAAAACAGTCAAAATCTGGATAACTGTCAGCTTGATTTGACATTTCGGCTTTTTTCTGCTAGTATTGGAACATGGGATTTCCCTACATTCTGTAGGCATCCCGATCCGTTGCCACGGATTTCGAGAAAAAGGAGGTAGAAAAATGAGAGAACGTGGCTCCGGCGGAGGCATGTAGGGGCGATTTTTTGATTTTCTGGGCTTTTATTGAAAAAGCCAGTAAATGCAGAAAATCGCAAAAAAAGGAGTAAAAATGAAGGAAAAAGCCTGAGTTTCGGGATTATTATGTAAAATATTGTTATTTTGAATAATCCCGAAAAAATGACGTTTTTGAATTCAGGCACCAAGCGGGGTAGGAGATGGCAATCAAACGCATCATCTACCCCTTTTAATATGCTCAAAATAGCCTATTTTAGGCCTAAAACCCCGCTTTTTAAAGTGTCAAAATTACTTGACACTTGCCAGCTAAAGGA
>CAYUQA010000020.1:0-2911 GCA_964446135.1 uncultured Candidatus Saccharibacteria bacterium
ATCTCATCTATTTTTTTCTTCACATCACTGAAAAAAGTCTTGCGATAGCCATCTCTTTGAATTTCATTTTCCGAATTGACCATTTTTTCAAAATTTTCCCAATTAAATTTCGAATCAATGGGCAAGATGAGATCGTTGGGCAATTTTAACACCGCATCGACGACCTCGCCTGATTTAAAATAATGCTGAATCGTATAGGAATCTTTTGAAAAATATTGCGCCAATGAGGCCTCAAGCGACGCCTCGCCCCAAATGCCGCGCAGCTTCGGCGATTTAAAAATATCTTGGAATGAAGAGATTGTCTTGACTGACTCATGCACGTTTTTTAAATTTTCAGTCAATTGCGTCAATCCGGATGTAAAACCCTCGACCTGCTGATGCACGTTTCGCGACGAGCGTTCGGTTGATTCGCGATTTTCGCGCAGTTGCTCGCCTACTAGTTTAACCGTGTCGCGCAGCGCTTGCTGTGTTGAACTATTGAGTTGTTCGAGTCGCTGGTTTAGTAAAATAAACGCCTGATCTCCGTCTTTGCTTTTTTCCATGCGTTGCAATCTTTGGAATACTAAAAATATAGCGCCGACAAAGCCAAAACCGAGAATAATAAAAACCAGATTCATCTCAAAATTCTATCACGCTGATATTTTATTTCAATAAAAAAGGCCTGCGGCCGAAACTGGCGTCTCGACGGCAGGCAGAAAAACAAGGCAGGATGACTAAACAGAAGCGGATTCGGCTTGATGAGCGTGGAGACTTGAACCAATATCATCAGATCGATCCCTATATATGACCTCTACCTTGTGGAAAAGATAAGCAGTCAATTTATAGTTTTCCGCCTCTGATTTATTCTTCGGTCTCCGTGATTTAGTAGTGCCCTCAACGACAATATCGTTAGATCGCAAGAAAGATCTCAAAAAACAATCGACCTTTGTGAGATTACTTGGGACTCGAATTGAGAATCTTTTCTCTTCAGCGATCTTCTGAAAATCCTTCTTTTTATCAGAGAAAGACTTTAGACTAATCTGCTTAAGAAGAAAAAGGTCAATCTGTCTTAAACATTCCTCAAGATCATCATCTTGAGTGTTCGCGTAGATTTTATCGCTTAGCTGTTGGAGTTCTTTAAGAGAAAAAATTTCTCCCATGTAACCGTTTTCAGATTGGTTCATCCTGAATTCCTTTCAGAAAAATAAAATTTTAGCTCCAATGGAACTGAAAGTTATTATAACCAAACAAACAGCCCTGGGTCAAGGGCTGTTTGCGTATAAGAGCTACTATGACTCTTTAGTAATCCATCGGCATCTGCGACGTGGCTGATTTACCGTCTTTTTCTTCAGGTAATTCAGTAATAACCGCTTCAGTCGTTAGAATCAGCGAAGCAACCGATACGGCATTTGTTAATGCGGCCTTTACTACTTTGAGTGGGTCAATGATGCCCTGCTTCATCATGTCGACATATTTGCCAGTATTAGCATCAAAGCCCATGCCAGCTTCAAGCGTCATCATCTTTTGGACGACTTCGTTTGAGTCACGGCCGGAGTTTTCGGCAATCGCACGAATCGGTCGTTGCAAAACCGAACGCACGACAGCAACACCCTTGGCTTCATCGCCAAACTCGGCTACACCGACCGCTTTATCAGTCAGATGTTTTGCCGCTTCAAATAATGCGACACCGCCACCGGGCACGATACCCTCTTCAAGTGCCGCACGAGTTGCGGATACTGCATCATCAATACGAAATTTCTTTTCTTTGAGTTCAGTTTCGGTTGCGGCACCGACTTTGATGACAGCAACACCACCGGATAACTTCGCCACACGCTCATGTAATTTCTTTTTATCAAATTCCGAGGTCGAACCTTGGAGTTGGCTTTTTATCTGCGCAACCCGTTTGTCAATATCTGTTTTCTTACCCTTACCACCAACTATAATAGTATGGTCTTTGGTTGCGACTACTCTGCGAGCTTTACCGAGCATATTAATCTCGACTGCTTCTATTTTCAAACCGCGCTCTTCGGAGATTACTTGACCGCCAGTCACAATCGCAAGATCTTCGAGCATTTCTTTTTTGCGATCACCAAAACCGGGTGCTTTGATAGCAAGGGCGTTAAAATTACCGCGTAATTTGTTCACCACCAACGTGGTCAAGGCATCACCATCAAGGTCTTCAGCGATGATCACCAGATCGCGCTTGCCAGCTTTTGAAATTTTCTCTAGGAGTGGCACAATGTCATGAATCGAAGAGATTTTTTTGTCAGTAATTAAAATACTCGCTTCTTCATAGGCCGCCTCCATGCGTTCGGTATTAGTCACCATATAGTGAGAGATATACCCGCGATCAAACTGCATACCCTCTACTATTTCTTTGCTCATCTCCGATGTCTGCGACTCCTCTACGGTTACAACGCCATCTTTACCGACTTCTTTGAAAACCTGCGCGATAAGTTTACCAATCTCGGCATCGTTGGCCGAAATCGAAGCCACCTCACGAATCGTATCTTCACCGACGACATTTTTCTTCTTTGAGTCGAGATATTTGATGACCCATTCGAGCGCCTTGTCCATACCGTGTTTGAGTACCATTGGATTAGCGCCAGAATTGACAGCACTAAAACCTTCGGCCACAATTGCCTGCGCCAATATAGTAGCGGTAGTCGTACCGTCGCCGGCGATGTCATTGGTCTTTGAGGCAACCTCTTTTATCAGCTCGGCGCCGATGTTTTCGAATTTATCTTTAAGTTCGATTTCTTTAGCAACAGTCACGCCATCTTTTGTGATGACCGGCGAGCCATAACTTTTCTCAATGACGACGTTGCGACCTTTTGGCCCGAGTGTCACTTTAACTGCGTTTGCCAGCTTATCGACACCGCGCTTCATAGCTTCGCGAGCTTGTTCGTTATATAGGATTGATTTAGCCATT
>CAYUQA010000021.1:0-7174 GCA_964446135.1 uncultured Candidatus Saccharibacteria bacterium
AGATAGTATTATAAACAAACTAAAAAATGAATTTTTAAAGCGGTATCCATCTCTAGAGTCGGAACAGAACCAAAAAACAGTCATTATCGCCTCTATGTTGGAAAGAGAAGCGCAGACAGCAGAAGATATGATGTTGATCGCTGGTATTATTGAAAAAAGACTAAAGCTTGGCATACCTTTGCAGATAGATGCCACCGTTGCCTATGGCGTCTGTCATAAAGCATACATTCAAGGTACATTTTGCAACCCAGCTAAAGTTAATTTACGTGAAAATCTTAAGATAGATGGCCCATATAATACGTATACTCGGGGCGGTTTGCCTGTTGCGCCCATATCTAATTCCGGTGATCGGGCAATACAGGCAGCTTTGCATCCAAAAGCATCCGATTTCCTATATTACCTACATACTCGAGATGGTAGAACAATATATTCAAAGACTTTCGAAGAACATGAGGAAAGTCGGGCCAAATACCTTTAGCATTGATATTTTATGAGTCTTTTGCTACTATGGATAGGTAAGCCGTAGACAGCGAGCAGTGTATCACTGGAATATCCAGTGTCCTCGCCGAGGTTCAAAAGGGGACTTTCTCTTTTTCCTTAAGGGTCGAATACTACGGTTGATAAGCCGTTTTTTTATTATTTCAATGAAAACAATTAATCAGAAGAGGGAAGCGTTACAAAAGCTAAAAGACAAGATATCAAAGGCAAAAGTGTCTTTATTCACGACTTTTGCCAGATCTGGCGAGCCAGGATTGTCGGTTAGTCAGATTCGTGAATTGCGTAACAAATTACGCGAAGTTGATGCCGAATATCTAGTTGAGAAGAAGACATTATTATCCAAGAGTTTGCGTTATCAGAAAAAAGACATAGATGTTGACGCTTTTGAGGGCTCTGTCGGTACTGTATTTGGTTTTGGTGACCAAATAGCGCCGATGAAACAGGTATTTATGTTTGCCAAAGCCAATCCAGCTTTGCGCTACTTGGCCGGACTAATGGATGACAAGATCCTAACTGCCGAAGATATTACCACTTTGGCCAAATTACCCAGTCGTGATATTCTTTTATCACAATTAGTAGGTATGTTATCTCACCCAATGCGCAGTTTTGCTTCTGTTATTGATCAGATTGCAAAAAAGAGAACAGTTTAACTCAATATAGACTCCATCACATAGGATGCTATATTTTAATTAATTATGTCAGAACAATTCGATGATATTATTCAGAAAGTTGAAGCTATGTCTGTACAAGAGCTAAATCAACTGGTTAAAGCTCTTGAAGAAAAGTTTGGTGTATCTGCCGCCATGATGGCCGCGCCAGCCGCCGGTGGTGCCACAGAGGGTGCTCAAGAAGAAGAAAAAGATGCTTTTGACGTAGTATTGAAGGAAAGCGGACTTCAAAAAATCCAAGTCATTAAGATTGTCAGAGAGGTTACCAGTCTTGGCTTAAAAGAAGCCAAAGATATGGGTGATCAAGCACCTAAGACCATTAAAACTGGTCTAAAGAAAGAAGAAGCCGAGGAACTGGTAAAAAAGATCACCGAAGCCGGCGGTACAGCAGAACTAAAATAAGTCTTTTACTTTAAATCAAAAAACCACCCTAATCGGTGGTTTTTTGATGCTGTAAATAAATATCTACAGTGTAGATATTTTCTTGTCACTGGTCAGAATATATAGCTTGCCTTGAGGATCAATAGCTACATCTTGAAGCCCAGAGATTTTGTGAGTGTATTGCAGTAGGCCAGAGGTTTTATCAATGACGAAGATTTTGGCCATACTAGAAGAGACGAGGTAGAGTAGTGGCGTATTCTCATTGGTGATGATCTTACCGTCAGCTATACCGCTGATGTTTAATTTGAAACGACTAACTTCTTTACCCCTGAAATATTTAATAATATCGCCATCTGTAGTAAGACCAAAGATGGCACCGTCTGCAGTCAGTGATTTTAGCGTTGAAATGCTGGAATCAGTAGACCACTGACTTTTTTTGGTGGCACCTTTTGTAATATCTTCGAATTTGATAATGCCGTTAGCGGTTGCTAGGTAGAGATTGTCTCCGAAAAAGACAGAACCGCCTGTTTGCGTTGATTCATTGAGGCTGTAGTTATCATTTTTACCCGAATCTGTATTGAAAAACTCAATATTTGTACTGCCATCAAAGGTTAATAGTTTGTTTTTAAAACCGAACATACTCTGTGGAGTAAAACGAAGCTTGCCGATATTTCTTGGTGTACCATCTGTTGTAACGACATTGTTATCGCTACTTATGGCAATGGTCTTTTTGTCTACGAAAGCTAATTTATTAAAAGTAAGGGAAGTAAACTGACTATTAAGGTCGGATATGGTCTGTAGATTTGTATTTCTGACCTTATCAAGCTCGTCTATTTTTTGATTTATCTCTGCTGTGAGATCTTTGGCCTTATTTTCTTTTTCAAGAAGTGGTTCTAGACTTGTGATAGAAGACAGAAGCAATGCACGAGCTGATTTATCATCGCCTTGTTGTGATTTCTCTTCTGCAGAGGCCCGATTTGTACTGACGCTACTATAGATAGCTCTAGATGACCCAGAACTACCTAATAAAAAGTAGAGTATCGTGCCAATACCGATACCGCCGACAACGAGCATAATTATGAATTTCGAAGGATAGCGCGAAAGCAAAATAGGAAATCTGGGTAGTACTCGCATTAATTTTAGCAAAGAAGATAGACGTTTTGTGTGAGCAACTTCCCGTGACATAGCAGCAGAATATGGAGTTCTGGCAATGATGCTGTCTGCTATTGGTCTATCGCTATCTAGGTCATCTAGTATGGCAGTAGTGGTGTCTCGCTCTTGTGTAATGCCATCTTCACTTATGGTGGGGTTACTGATTGAGGCTATTTTTTGACCTATTTGGCTGTTGTTACTAGTGCGTAATGAGATCTCTTTGATCTCTTGAAGTGTGATATGGACACCACAACATGAGAAATTATCTATGTTTTCGTTTAATTGAGCTATTTTATCTGTGAATACAGTCTGATCGCTACTGGTAAGGAGGGTACGTAAAGTTTTTTCTCTAGAAGTTATTGAGCGAAAGGGGATATAGGCAAAGATTTTATCGTTGCCCCGTAACTGACCGGATATGATGTTGGAAAATTGAAGATTCTCTCCGTTTTGTTGCTGATTAAAAAGTTCTACGTTGTTTATTACATCGATAAACTCATTATCTCTAGCCAGACCGACTTTCATTTTGCCGATTTTTGATATATAAAGGTTGCTATTGGCCAAAGATGCAAGGCCAATGTCTAATTTGAGTCCTTTATTAGCAAGAAAGTTCTCTAGTACTTCATTAAGTTTGCGTAGAGTGAGCTCAAAAGCAAACTTTTGATCTTGTTGTTGTAGAGCTTCAACTCCGTAGTACTCGCGACGGGCGATAGAAGAGATCAGATTGACTAAGTATGACAGGTCCTCATCTTCACTATATTGTACGTGGCCCAGAATAAACAAAAAACCGAGATTCTTCTCTTGTTGGTTGGATCCTTGGCAAGAAACTACATCAAAATGCTCACCTTTTGATTTTGGGTTTTTATAGAGGAGCTCTTGGGCGACGGGTTTAAGGCTGATGCGCTCTAGATTGTTGGGCGTAGCCGAATACGTTGACATTATAGACGCGATTGAATACGTTTATAGTGCTAATTTTAATATAACAATTGTACACATGTCAAAGAATAAGCTTGATATCTTATTTCAGTCTCATATTAGGGTTAAAATACTCAAATTCATATTTCGTAATCCTGAGCTTGTTTTTTCGATTGATGATCTAGCGCAACGATTACGGGAGGATCCAGAGCGCATTTGCGATGAGCTGGATAGTTTGTTAGAGATAAATCTTATTAAAAAAAATGACAAAGTCAAAAAGGATAAAGCAGATAAGAGTTATATAATAAATAATGAATTCGAATATATCAGTGAGTTGAAAGATTTAGTACTGAAATCTTCGCCAAACGAGAAAAATGAGATTTTGCGGAGTTTAACATCGACTGGTAGCATGAAATTGGTTTTGATATCTGGTATCTTTATAAATAGTAATCGAGTAAATGCTGGCATAGTTGATCTTTTTATTGTCGCTGACGATATCGATAAAAAAAAGTTTAATGATTTTTTAAGAAATCTTGAGGCAGAGGTAGGTACTGAAATAACATATTCTTTGATGGAAAAAGAAGAATTTCAATATAGATTATCTATGTTTGATCGATTTGTCAGTATTATGCTCGAAAGTCCTCACGAGAAATTAATTGATAAGATCGATATACAGATTAGCCCACAGTAGCTGTTAGGGATAGCCGGGAGTTATAATTTATAATATAGAGGGAGTCTATAGCTCAGTGGTAGAGCGTCCGCTTCACACGCGAAAGGTCGATGGTTCGAATCCATCTAGGCTCACAAACGAAAAAGAGCATATCGGATGCTCTTTTTTAATCTAAAAAATAAAGTTATGCACACCGGCATCTTTTCTATCCGATACGGTAAGATATATAATTGTTTTGAAGTGGTAAGAAGTGGATAGTAGTGTAATAAATTATGCTCATCGGCGAGTATCTTCATTCGATTGACCCGAAGAAACGGCTTGCGATCCCAGCTAAATTACGAAAAGAGTTGGGAATAAAGGCGGTTTTGACGAGAGGATTGGACAATTGTTTGTTCCTTTTTCCATTACCAGAATGGGAAAAGCTAGCACAAAAGTTGGCGAGTTTACCATTCGGTGAGAAGGACACCCGCGCATTCGTCCGCCTGATGCTTTCAGGGGCCTCAGAAGTTGAAGTTGACCGTCTCGGGCGTATTCTTATGCCCGACTACTTAAGAAACTACGCCTTTCTTGAGAAAGAAGCGGTTATTGCGGGACTTTTCACACGTTTGGAGATTTGGGATTTACAGCGTTGGAATGAGTATAAGGGGACTTTAGAGAAAAATGGTGATCGTATTGCCCAAAAATTGGGTGAGATTGGTGTTATATAGAGAACAATTATATGAATGGCAATCAGGGAAGCGTTTCGATTTGTTCTTGATTCGCGGTCCATGATCCTATATCTTATAGTACTTATGGAAAACGACTTTATTCATCAACCAGTTCTTTTGCGAGGCGTATTAGATTTTCTCGATGTCCAAAAAGATCGTAATTATGTAGACGCTACTGCAAATGGTGGGGGACATTTGCTGGCGATTGCCGAGAAGATAGGCGACCAAGGGCACATATTCGGTTTTGAACTCGACCCGGATATATTTATAAGACTAAAAGAGAAAACATCGGGCTTTAAAAATATCCAGCTATTCAATGAGAGTTATATAAACATACATAAAGCATTGTATGAATATAACTTTAAAAAGAAAAAGATAGACGGAGTTTTATTTGACCTCGGTGTTTCAAGTTGGCATCTTGATCAATCTGATCGCGGTTTTAGTTTTAGGGGCGATCAGATACTAGATATGCGTTTTAATCCAAACAGTAGTCACAAGACGGCTGCTGAAATTATAAATTCATATCCCGAGCCATCTCTCGTTGATATTTTTAAAAATTTTGGTGAAGAGCGATATGCTTTACAGATTGCGCGTGCGATTGTGGCTGCGCGACGAGTAAAGCATATCGTTACTTCTGGCGACTTGGTAACAATTATTATGAATAATGTACCTTTCGCCTATAAAAGGAGAAAGATTCATCCGGCAACAAAGATATTTCAAGCACTTCGTATTGAAGTTAACGATGAGCTGAAAAATATAGAGATAGGTATTCGTTCAGCAATCTCTGTGTTGCAAAAGGGTGGTCGGATATGCGTTATCAGCTTTCATTCTTTGGAGGATAGGATAGTTAAAAATCTATTCAAGGAGCTGTATTCAGCAGGATCCTTGGAATCGATAAGTAAGAAAGTTATTACTGCTAGCTTTGAAGAAAAAAAATTAAATCCACGTTCGCGAAGCGCAAAGATGCGTTACGCGATTATATAAAATATGAATACCGATAAAAATTATACGCAAATAGGTTTAGTAAATAAAAGATTTTTAGCTATTAATTTTATACTTTTAGCAACGCTAGTCTCATTTCTGGTAGCTTTTATAATCTTATCTGGTTATACTTTTTCACAAAAATACGCTTTTTCAACTTTAAAAAGATCTATTGACGAGATTGGTTCCGGTACTCGTTCCGTTGATAGATCAAATAGTGATTTATCAGCTGGAGATTTGAATACACTACTTAGCTTTGCCATAAAAAAGGGTATGGTCGAGGCAAAAGATGTATTACCGTTCTTTCAAAATAACCCGATTGCCTTTAAAAATAAGTAATAAAGTGATGTTTTATGTTTAGAAATCAGCAGGATGCCTGGCGGGTTTATATTTTTTTAATATTTGTAGTCTTTTTTTCTTTTTATATTGGCTATAGGATCTTTTTAATTGCCGTTATTCAGCATCAGAAATTTGCTACTCTAGCCAAAACTCAACAAACCAATCCCTCTGCTCGTATTTCCGGGCGGGGGAATATTTATTTTAGTGATGCACGAGATCAGTCAAAGAAAACAGCGGCCACTAACATAAAATTTTATTATATTTATGCTAATAATGTCTCGGATCTTAAATTATCAGAAAATGATATAAAAAATATTGTTGGTTTGACTGGTCAGAGTAGTGAGAAAATAAAGCAGATTCTGTCGGATAAAAGGGGTTATCAGATCTTGGCTGATAATCTAGAGCTTGAGAGCATAGAAAAAATCAAGGATTTAAAGATTCCGGGATTATCTGTTGCCACTCGCATTGATCGTTATTATCCAGACGAGAGGTCTGCCGGGCATGTTTTGGGTTTTGTCGGCTATTTTGATAAAACGAGAAGGGGACAATATGGAATTGAGGGTTTTTATGATGATTTTCTGGCCGGTTTATCAAAAGAAAACTCTTTTTCGTCTTTTACGGGCAGTATAATCAATTTTTTAAAAGGCATTGTGATTAAAAAAGAGAATAATGAGACGGTATCAGAGAATAGCGGCGACATTATTTTGACAATTGATAGTAATATCCAGCAAATGGTAGAAAATCAGCTGAATAAAGTAATTAATAAGTGGCAAGCAGAATCCGGCTCTATAATAGTAGAAGACCCAGAAACTGGCGCCATACTGGCAATGGCCAGTTCACCTAGTTTTAATCCAAACAGCTATAGT
>CAYUQA010000022.1:0-7980 GCA_964446135.1 uncultured Candidatus Saccharibacteria bacterium
TTACTTCTGGCCGCAAACATGGGACTTTCTTATGCCATCAACCGCTATGGCGATATAGACAAGATTACCAAAGACCAGTCACCACAGATATTAACAATAAGTATCCAACTATCTACTGAAAGCTCGTGGTATAATAAAATAGGCGATTTTCCTATACTTTTAAGTATATTTTTCATCGCAATATTTTATTATCTATACAAAAATCCAGAAATTACACGTCAAATAAAAAAATATGTCCCTAAAAATTAAAATTTTGCTTGGCTTTTTGCTTTTAGGCACTGCTTTTGTTTTTGTTAAAATAGGTGGCTTTGCGATCAATAGACTCCAACGGGCAACGATATCCCAGACACTTCAGAAAAATCACGATCCCGAGAATCCACTCACTCGCGACACTGATGGCGATGGCCTGTCTGATCGAGATGAGATTATTTTCAGCACCGATCCATTTAACTCCGATACTGATGGCGATGGCTATCTGGACGGTGAGGAGATCGCCACTGGCCATGACCCGCGCAATAAAGATTCAAATGACAACAACGGCCCCGGCTTATTTAACACCGAAGAGAATGGCACGCCGAACCTCACCAACCGCTATGTCAACTATGTCGTCGCATCATATATCGCGCCTGATGGCAGTTACGATAAAACACAATTAACGCAAAATCAATATCAGAAAATCCAAGCCGCTATTCTTGAACAAACTCAAGTCGCTTTTTATGTGCCGCCCGTTACCGACAACGACATTGTTATTGATGAAGACGACAGCAAGGAAACGGTTAAAAAGTTTATCACTAATGTCTTTGGGGTTCTTGGCAATGATTTCTTGGGCTCAAAATCTATAGTCAGTTCTATTAATGATATTACTAATCCCAATAAAAATAAGACTTCTGAACAATATTTTAAAATCTATAAGAATCTTAAGGCGATACCTGTCCCTTCAAGCTGGAAAGACATACATAAGGAGCTAATGCATCTTTGTCTAGAGTTAAGCTTGGCATACGACTTCTTGTCACCCGTCGGTATTAATAACGACCCAGTTAAAGCAACCGTGGCTCTGGATTATCTCCAACGAGCATATATAAGTCTTACCGAGATTACTTCTGCTTATGCGAATCTGGCTAACGAACAAAAAATCTTCAGTCAAGAAGAGATTATAGAAGCAACGAAAAAAGCCCCGCCAGAAAATATATTTCCAATACCTAATAACTAGTCATGCACCTCAAAGTCAAAGCAATAAAAAAAATCGTTCTTGTATCCTTTATTATTGTATTCTCCTTCGGACCATATACTGCAAAATCTACGGCAGGTGTTTTTAACGATCCGGTCCATACTGGCGTTAGCATCGGGAATGGAGTTGTCTTGATTAACAACGGTATTTTATATTTCGTAAAAGAATTTATTATCTACCCCATCGTTCGTAAAATAGCCAACACCCTACAGAACAAAATAGAGAATAAGATCCTCGGTATCACCAGCACCCTCAACGGCAAAACCCAGCAATTTGTTACCAACTGGCGCGGCGAGGTGTTGGGATCAATCGGACAAGGCAATGATGTCTTTCGACTCGTACTTGCCAACACTCAATTCTGTAATTATTTTGATTCAAATCTCAAACAAATCTTTGGCGCTGACAGATACGGCGGCAATAAAGACACGGCCGTCGCAAGTTGTCTAAAAAAAGAAGAGTCCGCCCGATCGTGCAGCACTTATCGAAATGATAAGTGTAAAGATCTTAGTAATAATGACCGTGAGTGTAAGGATTTTCAAAATATAAATCCGGCCTATGACAGATGCATGGAGGGAGCTTTGGATAGTTGCGCCAAGGCCTATTCGACCAGCATTGTCCAGCAAGTAATTGTGCCCGGGGTATCACCATTTCAAGTAAATGCACAGTGTGGTCTACCGAGTGGTTTTAATCCTCAACAATTCGTCAGAAATCCCGGCCAAAACGGTGGTCTTGCCACATTCAATAGTCTGCTGACCAATAATTTTTTCCAAGCATTCTCAAATACAATCACAGAGCGGCAGAATCAAATAAGCGTCAATACGGTAGCCGATCAGTTAAAACTTCTGACTGGAAATGGATTTAAGCCGGCATATAAAGATACGGGGGCGGAAGCAGATTCTACGGGAGCAGGTCAAGGTGCCGCCGACTACGATGCCTGCTTCGCCGACTGTCGCAAAACAAGTACCGAGAAATGTGCCATAACAAGTACCGGGCTCGATCTTGCGGCCTGCATACGTGACGCTGAAACAAAATGTGCCTCTTTCTGTGCCGCAGGCACGGGCACTGGCAACGCTGACTTTGGGCAAGCATGTTCATCAAACAACGTCTGCGCATCCAATTTCTGTCTAGGAGGTAAGTGCGCGCCCAATCCAAAAGCCAGCACCGTAGATTTCGGACAAGCTTGTACTAGCAGTCCTGAATGTAAAAGTCCCTATATTTGTAACGTAAACCGCGTATGCGGTTATAGTCAGAATGCCGGTCAAACAGCGCTTTCGGCACCCAGTGGCGATAAATGTCGCCCTAACGAGAAGTTTTTCGGACGCTGTATCTTTACCCACGATATCGCTACACCGCCAAGGTTATTTGATGCGGCAACCGCAGCGGCTCTTGATAAAAAGATTGGTCGACCAGGCACAGCAAACCAGATCACTGATATTGTACTAGCCTTATTTGACGCACTTACAACAAGTATCACAAACTCACTATTTGATTTCGGCTCTAACAAAGGCCAGATTCCGGAGCAAAATTATTCACCAGGCGCCGGTGACCAAGTCTTTGATAGTGGTAATATCTCAAACAACCCGGGAGCGCCAGGAGTTATCCCACCAACACCGACCCCACTCGGAACTTTCGGAAAAACTTGTGAGATAGAAGACTCTTCAACCTGCGCTACTGGTCTTTTCTGCTCTAACTATAGTGGTACCGGTATCTGTGCCGGTTGTGATGACACACATGCCTGTTCTGGTGGTCAAATATGTGATCGTGGCGTACCGCCACCGCCAGTCATCCAGCCTAATCCTAGTTCTACGCCGATACAGTTCCCTCCGGCAACCGGTCCGGGCATCTGCGTCACCCCGGGCGGTAATTCAGCTGGTGATTATTGCTTCAATGACAAACAATGTCAGTCGGGTATGATTTGCGGCAAGGGCGGTAAATGCAAAACGCCAAATCCAAAAAACACTAATACACCCACTCCAACGCCCACAGGTACGCCAACACCAACTCCTACGCCAGCATTTACTACATCAGCTACGTCGATCGCGATAGGACAAACCATGACTGTCACCGTTGTGAATCTCGGACCAAACAGCAACAGTACCGCCACCTTCACCAGAGCGACACCAGCCAAAACAGTCAACGCGACATTTAGCAACGTGGCTACTGGCACAGCTCAAGCATCATTCACCTTTTCTCCGCAAACAGGCGATGCCGGTCAGTGGTTACTTGAGGTGTTCAACAACGGGTTCTCCATTCCGCCCATTTTTAACTTCACTGTGACCCCATAGCAGAATGAAATACAAGAAATTTTTTAAAATTCTATTCTTATCATTTCTTGTCTTTTCGATTTTCGTATTTCCGATTGCATCAACCCATGCACAAGAGAGTGGTGTTATTCAAAGCATTATCGGCTGTGGCAGCATATCTGGTTGTTTCTTGAAAATTTTACTTATTCCGCTGGAAGTTGTTGGCACATTAGTTAGTTTTTTTCTTGACCTCCTGACAAAATTCATAAATATACCATCTGGTCAGCTTCTGATACCAGCCGTTCATAAAACATGGGAAATCAGTCTTAGTTTCGCAAATCTCGCCTTTATACTTTTGCTTATTATCACGGCTTTCGGCACCATCTTTGATATCAAAAGCTACACCTATACCGATATATTACCGAGTCTGATTGTGGTCGCTCTACTGATTAATTTTAGTTTTGCTATCGGCGAAGGTGTCTTCCAATTCTCTAACCAGTTAAGCAGTTTTGTTCTACAGGGAGTCGGAAACGACCTAGCAGCCACTATATTGGAGGGCTCACCAGTACTCACAAAGATTGTTACTGATAAGGGTACTGGACTTAAAGATATTCCTACAGAATCAGAAGCGATACAACAATCAATAATAAAAATACTGTTCTTTATTGTTTTCGGCGTTATCACGCTCTTTACGATATTAGCAGCGCTTCTTTTCTTAATGGTACGTTTGCCTATTATCTGGTTGTTATTGGCGATTGCCCCCTTTGCTTGGATTACCTATGCCCTGCCCGCGTTTAGAAGTAGTGGTTGGAAAACTTGGTGGAGTAGTCTAATTGGTTGGTCTTTTTTTACGCCAGTATATCTGTTTTTTCTCTGGGTGGCTGTAGTATTTTTAAAAAGTACCACCAAATTACAGTTCAATAGTGGCACTAGCGGTTTAAGTTGGCTGGCTTCAGTTATCGGTGGTAACGAGATTTTTACCTCCGTTGTCGTTATTATTTTACTCCTCGGCGGATTAAGCGCCGCACGTAAAGTCGGTAGTTTAGCCGGCGGCGGTTTTGAACAAGTTTTTGGTCGTATCGAACGTGGCATCAAAGCAACGCCACGCGTGCTAGCCACCAAGACTCCGATTATCGGCCCACGAGTAGAAGCTGGCGTCGCCGCCGTCAAAGCGACTCAAGAACGTATTAAAAAAGAAGGTCTTAAACCAGTCTTGGGTAAATTTGGAGGAGTTATTTACGAAGGCAAGGCGGCTAAAGAACGTCGAGAGATAAAATATGGAGGAAAGTTGCAGGATTTTCTCGGGTTCAAACCGCGTTTTGAAACAGAAAAAGCTTTTGTTAAAGATGGCAACGAAAGTCTAGAAACACTCGAGGATCAATTCAATAATCGTCAAATAGAAAAAGCAGATATTATCAGTCGAGCATTAAGCGCAAAGCCAGGTGATCCGAGCGGTTTTGCCGCCGCCAAACTGGCAGTTAAAAAAGGATGGCTTAGTAACACCCAATATACTCAAATGCTTCAGAAAGTAGGTCAAAACCGTTTTGCGGTTGACGATATTATCAGCGCAGCTAAAGAAAATGATTTCGTTAATATGGACACTAAGGATATCCTAAATTTCGCAGAAGGAAAGAAGGTCGGCTACACCGAGTTTGGTGAGAATAATAATTTCACTAATGCTAGACAGGAAACATTTAAACATATCGCCTCGAAGATTGAAGACAATCCATTATTAGCGAGGGATATTGATATAGATCACTATACAGAAGGCCTTAAGCTACTGGGTGATAGTTCAGTTGAAGGCAAAAAATTTAAAAGAGCAATTGGAAAAGTCCGACCCGATCTAGTGGCAACGTACAATATCGCTCACCCGCCAGTACCAGTTCCCGGAGCTCCGCCAGTACCAGCCCCAACTTACCTTTCTGAGTTTGATAAAATATTAGAAACCAAATCCGCTGCTGACATATCAAAATTCACTATACATCTATGGGATCTAGGTAGCGCTACTAGAGCACCATTTTTAGTTGCCCTTTATCATAGTATAGAGAGAAGTCTTAACACTATGCCACCGATTGGCACACCTAATGGCAACAGGCAACGCACAAACTATTTTGAGAATTATATTAAGCAGATCCTGAATTCGTCTGATACAATTAGCAATAGAGAGACAAAGGCAGACGCCGTAAGAACTCTCGTAACAAGCCTTCAAAGCGCTGGCCAATTACCACCATAATCATGTCAAATCAAAACGACCAGTATACACCAGCTGATCCATTTATTATTGGTATGAATAAGTTACCCGAAGAAGAAGCACTAACCGAATACATCGGACGCTATGATGAATTACCGCCAGAGATTAAAGTTCTACTTTCGGATAATAAAATGAGTGATTTTATAAATGATAATCTTGGTGTGCAGTTTCAAATATCTTCTGAACAAAAAGTAGAATTTGCAAAGATTTTACAGGAGCTTTTATTTGTTGAGATATCGATCAGGGATTTTTCAAATAACGTACGAGATCGTCTCAGAGTCTCGGCCGATATAGCTGATTCTATTGTTAAATATACCGCCGACAATCTTTTATCCCACCAAATTAAGACCACTCTCAATCAGCTAAATCAAGGTACTTGGCAATCATCACCAGCGCCAGCACAACAAAATCAACCAGAAACAGGTATAATAGAATCAGCGCCAGCCGAACCCAATACTCTTGATTTAAGAAATCAATAATGGCTCAGTATCAAATTCCACAATTTATTGAGACGGAAAGCCGACTGGTCGGTCCGTTTACTTTTAAGCAATTTATCTATATCGCCATCGGTGCCGTGATTATTTTCCTTTTGCAGTATACGGTCTCGCTCGGCACACTTATCATTATCGCCATCCCCATAGCCGCCATGGCGCTTGCTTTAGCCTTTTTTAGAATCGACGGCGTGCCTTTGCCCAAATATATCACCATGGCCTTTAGCTTTTCACTCGGCACAAAAAAATATATTTATCATGACAATAGCACTTTCGACATAAACAACATTATAAAGAAAAAATAATATGCCCGATAAATCACCGTCAACAAAAAATTTCGTAGAGATCGTCGACATCCGAGGCACAGTAGCTATCTTGAAGAACGGCTCTCTGCGGTCAGTAATTCAGATTGACGCAGTCAATTTTGATCTTAAATCCACGGACGAACAAGCGGGACTCATAAATGGCTTTCAAAATTTTATCAACGCCGTTGATTTTCCGCTTCAGATAGTTATTAATTCTAGAAAGCTAAATATCGAGCCATACCTATCTTCACTTGATGCGGTCAAAGATAAAGTTTCCAATGAGCTTTTAAAGATACAGCTCTATGAATATATACGATTTATTCGTGGCTTGACCGATCTGGCAAATATCGTCGCCAAAAAGTTCTATATTGTTGTGCCGTTCTATATAGTTGAAACGGCTAGCAGCAGCGCCAGCGGTCTTTTAAACAGCTTAAAAAGTATTTTTAGTCCAAAAAAGTTTGCGCAATCCATCAGCGAACAACAGCTAGAGCAATATCGCATTCAGCTTGATGAGCGTATTGCTTTGGTTATTGGGGCAGTCGTAGGTCTAGGCTTACAGGCTCGCCCACTTGAGGCCGATGAACTGCGTAGTATGTATTATAATTACTATAATCCGGGCGAGATCCTTTCAAAACCCGAACTTCCAATTCAATAATAATATGGCTCAAATTCCAACAGCACCGATAACTCAACCAGAAAATACCAACAAAACATTGGAGGATATTCTAGCGCCCTCGGCGATAAATGTAACCCCGGGCTACATACAGATCGGCGACAACTACATGCGCACGCTTTTTGTGGCAACATATCCGCGTTATTTAAATACCAATTGGTTTTCTCCTATCATTAATCTCGACAAGACATTTGATATCGCCATGTATGTCCATCCACAAGACACAGCGTCAATTTTGAAAAAACTACGCGACCAGCTGGGTCGTCTTGAGGCACAGATTATCGAGAATGATGCCGCTGGCAAAATACGCGATCCAATTCTGGAAACAGCCGTCAATGATATCGAACAATTACGCGACAGTTTACAACAAGGAACCGATAAATTTTTCCAATTCTCCCTGTATATCACTCTTTACGGCGCATCTACAAAAGAACTCGACGAGCACGAAAATGCTATTCGCAACGTTCTCGAATCACAGCTAGTCTATGTCAAGCCAGCGACATTTCGAATGCGCGAAGGTTTTCTGTCTACACTACCGCTCGATGAAGATCAGCTTGATGCCCATACTTCGCTCAATACAGCCCCGATCTCGTCAACGTTTCCTTTTGTATCCTATGATCTGACATCGGATCGCGGCATTCTCTATGGCGTAAATACACAGAATAATTCTCTGGTTCTTTTTGACCGATTTAGTCTTGAGAATGCCAATTCCGTCATCTTTGGCAAATCCGGTGGCGGTAAAAGTTACAGCGTAAAACTAGAGATATTGCGCAGTCTTATGTTTGGGAT
>CAYUQA010000023.1:0-8180 GCA_964446135.1 uncultured Candidatus Saccharibacteria bacterium
AAAATTTCTGGATTCCAGCCCGGTTTTAGTTTTGGTCAGATTGGAGACACATTCCCCGACAATAGCTACCTATGGTTACGTTTCTTACCAGTATTGGCTGGCACTCTACTGCCACTTATTATTTATTTACTACTAGTAGAGCTTAATTTTTCAAGTCTTACTTCATTTTTTGGCGGCATACTGATCTCAATCGAGAATGCCATCCTCGTCCAATCACGATTTATATTACTCGATAGTTTATTGCTGTTCTTTGGTTTTGCTAGTTTTTTATTTTATGCCAGATTTAGAAAAAAAGGTCAGATTTGGTATTTTATATTAGCAATACTATTGGCGACTCTGGCTGTTTCGGTGAAATGGACTGGCCTAACATTTCTAGGATTTATCGGTCTCCTAGAGATCGCCCGCGTTATTAAAAACCTATCTGGCAAAAATATAGTCCGATTTCTTTTGTTCCTAATAGCGCCAGCTATATATTTTGGCATATTTGCTATTCACCTGAACTTACTCAATAAATCAGGACCGGGTGATGCCTTCATGACCGCCGAGTTCCAGTCGACACTAGAGAACAACCCGAACAGTGAAAAAACCGAGTTAAAAAAACCTGAAATTATAGCTAAATTTCTAGAGCTCAATGGCGAGATGTATCGCGCCAACTCAACTTTAACAGCAGCACATCCCTATGCCAGTCTTTGGTATACATGGCCCTTTATGATACGACCAATATATTATTGGAACCACACCGATGTAGGCACTCAAGAGATAGGCAAAGAGGCTAGGATTTATCTGATCGGCAATCCAATTATCTGGTGGCTTAGCACCATTGCCATCTTATATATACTGATCGACTCTATCCCTCGCATCAATATACTGCGAGAAGGACGGCTAGCTAATTTTTTGAGAGAACACAAGATAAGTTTACTGATTGTGAGTTTTTATCTTATTAATCTTCTGCCGTTCATAGGCATTAAAAGAGTTATGTTCCTATATCACTACATGACTGGTCTTTTAGTGGCCATCATCGGATTATGTTATTTACTGGATCAGCTTCCAAACAAACGCAAAATTAGTATCGTTATCCTAATATTAGCGACAGCATCTTTCATCTTTTTTAGTCCGCTAACCTACGGCCTCACCCTATCTAATCAAGCCTATAACTTACGGACTTGGTTCCCTTCTTGGCGTTAGACAAATCTCAATTTTTGATATATTATATCGCCCTATGAATAAGGCCGAATTAATCCGCTATATTAGAACCGCCCATACAAGCGGCATGGCTCATGATAAGATTATAAAATCTCTAGAAAATGTTGGTTGGCAAATGACTGATATTTTAGATGCTTTTCTTACGGAAAAAAATAATCTAGACTCTAATTACTTAAAACCATCTGTAGACAAAGTAATTACAGTACAGAATATTACTAAGACATTCGGGCGTCTAACCGCATTAGATAACATTAGTTTTGATATTGACGCCGGCAAGGTAATCGGGCTACTGGGTCCAAACGGAGCCGGTAAAACAACCATCGTCAGAATCCTCACTACTCTCTTAAAACAAGACAGCGGTAAAGCTTCCGTGCTCGGATACGACACTACTGCTAAAGCTTCTGAACTCAAATCGGTCATTGGCCTTACTGGCCAGTTTACAGCAGTTGATGAACGCTTAACCGGACGAGAAAATCTGGAACTCATTGGTCGGCTTTATCATCTATCTCGAGAAGAGGTATCGGACAGAACGACAAATCTCCTTGAAAAATTTGGGCTCACTAACGCCGCCGATCGTATCACTCGCGACTATTCTGGCGGTATGCGTCGACGTCTAGATCTAGCGGCTAGTATGTTAAACAACCCGAAAGTCCTATTTCTGGACGAACCAACCACTGGGCTAGACCCGCAAAGCCGAATAGCGCTCTGGGATATCATAAAAGAACTATCAGCTAATGGCGTCACTATACTTTTGACAACACAATACCTAGAAGAAGCTGATCATCTGGCTGATGAGATTATTGTGATCGATCACGGCAAAATTATCGCCCAAGGAACACCGCAAGAACTCAAAAAAGAACTCGGTGGCGATGTGGTCGAGGCGCACTTAAGCCATGCCCATGAGATCGAATCTGCACTTAGTTCACTTCAAGTTCTGACCGCCAGCAAAGAAGCACGCGTTGATCACGACTTGGGGATCATTACCATTCCGGCATCTCGAGGCTCCTCGGATCTACTGGATATTGTACGAATCCTAGATCATGAGAACATTGAAATTGCCGATATAGCACTTCGTCAGCCGACACTCGATGACGTCTTTCTAAAACTCACCGGCAGTCATACTTCAGTCAAATAATCAAAATAATATGCCTATAACGCAAAAAATCTACTGGCTTTTCTCAGATATTATCGCTGTCACCAAACGCAATCTTAAGCACTATACTCGACTACCACAGCTCATAGTCTTTTCGACCATTCAACCGATTATGTTTTTATTGTTATTTACCTATGTTTTTGGCGGCGCCATCAAAACAAACACCGCAAACTACATCGTCTATCTACTTCCGGGGATCATCGTCCAGACTGTACTCTTTGGCTCAATGCAAACGGGCATTAGTTTGGCCGAAGACATGACAAAAGGCATGATTGACCGTTTTCGATCTCTACCAATGGCACCATCAGCACTTCTGGCCGGTCGGACACTGACCGATATCATCCGAAATATATTTGTTATGATCCTTATGGTCATTGCCGGTTTTATTATTGGTTTTCGCATCGAGCATGGCTTCTTTCATTTTTTACTTGGCTTTAGTTTGGCACTTTTATTCGGCTATGCATTCTCATGGATTGCTGCCACTATTGGTCTGGCAGTCAAAAATGTCGAGACCGCGCAAGTCGCCGGCTTTATTTGGATCTTTCCATTAGTTTTCGCCAGTTCTATTTTTGTACCAGTTGAAACTATGCCCGTATGGTTACAAGCATTCGCCAAGCACACACCGATCACTATTACCGTCAACGCTGTCCGTGCCCTCTTCCTCGGCCAACCCTACGGCACTGCCCTATGGCAATCCCTCCTCTGGATCGCCGCCATCCTCGCCGTCTTCGTCTCCCTCGCCGTCTACAAATACAAAAAAAGCTACTAAGCTCTAAAACAAAAAGACTCGACATAATCCAATAGGGATAGGTCGAGTCCTAACAAATCTTTTTTCTCTCGGCCTGAACAGTAGACTAAGAGTTTTTTAGTCTTGCCCGTGGGCACACACTATCTTTCAGTGACACAAGATAAACCCGTGCAAGACTGACTGCTTTGTTTTCGCTTCTTTTAAACCAGAGATACGAAACGACACAAAAAACAGCAATACAAACTGTAAAAACACAAGTGGTGAAAATCGCGGCAACTAATGGATCAAAGAAAATCCAGGAAACATACCCAATTACCAATGCCGGATAGATTGGATAAATGGTTTTGTTTCCAATCTTTGGCAACCAATATCTCTCATATTTGAGAGTAAATGGACCACTATTTTCATCGACCATTACCTTTAAGCTTGGTCGAGCAGTCAGCCCAAATAAAAGACAAATGGGGAGCTGGATGAGTGTCATAACCGTTTCCCAAAGAGCCAATATAGGCCAGCCAATATAGAGCATGGTAGCCAATTTAGTACAGTAGCCGCAAATCCCAAAAGACTGCAACACACTATACATCTTTAACTCGCCTTCCAATCTAAGAAACGGATAAGCGACTTTGAAGTGCCACGAATTGGGGTTAATGATGTAGACACCCTGTTCATCTTTCTCTATTTTCGCAGATAGAAAGAACAGGCCAATGGTTATCACATAGATGACCAAACCAGCAAGTAAGTAATCAAGGTAATGCATTTTTCACCTCAAGTTAATTTTTAAATTTCGTAATTCGGTCTTTATTATAACTTATAGCTACAAAAAGTCAACAAGACTGGCCGATTGGTCAGTCTTGTTGACTTTTTATTCTATATGCTAACTTCTCTCGCTTTTTTATAGAGTTCTTCGGCTTTGGACCAGTTGAAGTTTTTCCAGAAGGCTTCGATGTAGGCCTTGCGATCAGAACCGAAGTCTATAAAATACGCATGCTCATAGACATCAAGCACAACAATCGGGATACAGCCCCAAACACCGCCTTGGTTGTGCGCGTCGCCGTTATATTGCATCAAACGCTGTTTTTTAATATCCCAAACAATCAAAGCCCAGCCACGAGCGGCCATACCACATTCGGTCATGTACTTCATAGTATCTTCAACTGAACCCCATTTTTCGCTCAAGGCCACTGACAGCTCGGGTGCTTGATCGTAGGCGCCATCGCCACCAAGAACATCGAAATAATACTCGTGCAAATATGCGCCATTGACGGCAAATGTCTCGCCGTCTTTGAGTGCGCGAAGTTCGCTATAGGTTTGATTGCCAGCGGATTCGCCCGAAATAACTTTATCGCGCAACGCGCGTAATTTTTCCCAAATTTCATTCGCTTTTTTTACATAGCCGACATAGAGTTTGTCGTGATGGATTTGGATTGTTTTTTCAGAGATTCCCTCGAGTTTCGAAAATGATAACGCTTTTTCTTCGATGTTTGCCATGTTATTCGGTTTTCTTATCGCCGCCCAGACCAAGCGCCCCATCGATGGCTGGCTTATCAAAACCTATTATTACCTTATCGTCTATCATGATGACCGGTACACCTAACTGACCGGTTTTATCAAGCATTTCTTGGCGTTTTTCTTTGTCTTCAGCGACGTTATAGTCATTGTACTCGATATTGTTTTTCCCAAAATATTCCTTGGCCATGCGGCAATAGGCACAGGTAGGGGTCGAATAGATTACAACCTTTGGCATAAAATTATGACAGCACCCTCTCGTGAAATTACCCCATAGGGATAAATCTTGATTGGTTTACTGATTTTATTATTCTCATCATAACATAAAGATGATCTTTATAAAAATAGAGTGAAAATTAAAAAACAAAGTGCTATACTAAATTAATGGGTCTCATAAGATTAGCTACTTTTCTGGTTGCCGTGACAGTTATCACCGGCTTTGCCTTCAATCAATTCCCCAGTCTCAAAGATTATACGGTCAATGCCCTAATTCCAGAGAATACCTATCAAAAAAAATTAAATACTGTAAATAGTAAATTAGCCGATATCAAAAACAACATAGAAAAGATTGCGGTATCAAAGAGTACCACCGAGATTCGTGCTCTACTAGATGATACTGCTCTAATTACCAGCGAAGCTAGCGATATTACATCCAGCGCCAATCAACCACAGGGCTTCCTAGAAAAAGGCGCCGCCACAATCGGTAGTCTGGTCAATAGCGCCATTGGTAAAAGTTGCCCATCGAAATAGCGAAAAAGTATGATGATAAATGCTTTTCAGGGCACGCATAAATTTCTGGCTGAAATTTTGCTCACACTCGCGCCGTCTCGCTCCGTGAGTCCCTTCAAAACAATTACCATCATACTTTTCGGTGTCGCAGATATGCAGATATATTATTATCAAATCAAAATCCCCCTTTCGGGGGATTTTGATACTTATGCGAGATTAGTAATCGCGTCGGCCGAAACCGCCACGACTGCCGCCACCGCCACCGCCACCACCCATACCACCACTTCGAGGAGCACGGGCCTCCATTGGACGTGCCTCGTTGACAACGATTGTGCGTCCACCCATGGCTGTATTGTTCAAACCGTCAATTGCGGCTTGAGCTTGGGCATCGTCCTTCATTTCGATGAAGGCAAAGCCTTTCGAGCGACCGGTCTGACGATCAGTCACCATCTTGGATTCTACAACCTCACCATACTGCCCAAAAAGTTGGGACAAGTCTTGGTCGGTTGTTTCGTAGGGCAAATTGCCTACATAAAGCCGATTGGCCATACTATACTGCATACTTCTGTTCCCTTGCCGTATCATATTGATCCGGAAAGCTGACGTGATATGCACATTGCGTAGTGCACTTTCAGACTCTTCAGCTTGGAGAACTTATACAGTACCCATTGCTTTCGAGCATCACTACACGGCCATAAAGCCATATAGCAACTGAAAAACTACTACTAGAACCATTATACTCCCTTTCTCCGCCTTTGTCCAGTTCAGCTATTTCCGGCCCTCGATGATGGTCAAAGCGACGTTGGCTGGGACTTCTTCGTATTGGGCAAACTCCATAGTATAGGTACCGCGACCTTGGGTGAACGATCGGATACTGGTAGCATAGCCAAACATCTCTGAAAGTGGGACTTTGGAATCGATGACTTTTAAGTTCAGCGGGTTGCGATCGTTTATCTGATCAATACGACCACGACGTGAGCTCAAATCACCAGTTGTCTCACCGAGATAGTTGTCTGGCACGATGACTTCGACGCGCATGATTGGCTCAAGTAAGACGGTCTTGGCACGACGTGCGGCTTCTTGAAAAGCCATAACCGCGGCGATCTTGAAAGCGATTTCGGATGAGTCAACATCGTGATAAGAACCATCATAGACAGTTACTTTGATATCCACCATCGGGAAACCAGCGGCAACACCTTTATCAAGAGCTTCGCGAACACCTTTTTCAATAGCTGGAATATATTCTTGAGGAATAACACCGCCGCGAATAGAATTTACATACTCAAAACCAGCACCCGGTTCTTGTGGTTCCAAACGCAACCACACATCACCATACTGACCACGACCACCGGATTGCTTAATATATTTGCCCTGTGCTTCGGCTTTATTACGAATAGTTTCTTTGTAGGCCACTTGTGGACGACCGACATTTGCTTCGACATGGAATTCGCGCTTCATACGCTCAACTAGAACATCTAGGTGCAACTCGCCCATACCAGATATGATAGTCTCGCCTGTTTCAATATCGCCCTTGATACGAAAAGTAGGATCTTCGTCAGAGAGCTTCTTGAGTGCAACGCCCATTTTTTCTTGGTCTGCTTTTGTTTTTGGTTCTATACGCAAAGAGATAACTGGCTCTGGTATATCAATACCTTCTAGTAATAACGGATTATTAACATCACAAAGCGTGTCGCCGGTCTTGGTATCCTTCAGTCCGACTGTGGCGGCAATATTACCAGCAAAGATTTCTTTGACTTCTTCGCGTTGGTTGGCATGCAAACGCACAATGCGGCTAATACGCTCTTGCTGTCCACTACGAGTATTTAAAATATAGGAGCCAGAAGTAAGTTTGCCAGAATAGACACGAAAAAAAGTAAGCGCGCCAACAAATGGGTCTGTTGCCGTCTTAAAAGCCAGCGCCGCAAAGGGAGCGTTATCATCGGGTGGCACAGTAGTCTCTTCTCCTGTCTTTTGAATAATCACTTTGGCTGGCGGGATATCAAGTGGCGATGGCAAATAGTATGTAACGGCATCTAGAACGAGTTGAACACCTTTGTTCTTTAAAGCAGAACCACAAAATACCGGAAAAATTTTGTTATCGAGTGTCGCTTTACGCAAAATTTCGCGTAATCGCTCAATTGAGACTTCTTTGCCTTCAAAAAAGTCAGACATCGCCTGATCATCCTGCTCGACAATTTTCTCGATCATAGCGGCGCGTTCTTTTTCGGCTTCAGCGCGCATATTATCTGGGATGTCACTTTTTATAACTTTTTCGCCCTTATCGCCTTCGAAGGTAATATATTGCATCGTCAACAAATCAACGATACCTTTAAAATCTGCTTCGTGGCCATCTGGTATCTGCATTTTGACTGCATAAGGCGTAAGACGAGCAAGAATAGACTGGAATGACCGCTCAAATGAAGCACCCAAACGATCAAGTTTATTTATAAAACAAAGACGGGGCACTTTGTAATCATCGGCATAGCGCCAGTTGGTCTCGGATTGTGGCTCAACACCAGCAACGCCATCAAATACCACCACTGCGCCGTCCAATACGCGCAAAGAACGCTTAACTTCGATAGTAAAGTCGATATGTCCGGGCGTATCGATAATGTTTAGCTTGATCTTCTCTTTTTCTTTGTCTTGTAGCGCCTGCTTGCCCTCCACGGCGGGTGAACCGGCAGGCAGGTCTGTCGGTGTCCAGTAAGCAGTCGTAGCGGCAGCAGTGATAGTGATACCACGTTCACGCTCCTGTTCCATCCAGTCCATGACTGTATCGCCTTCATGAACTTCACCGATCTTGTGTGAAATACCGGTATAAAAAAGCACGCGTTCAGTCGT